>DASVHB010000660.1:0-16015 GCA_036379195.1 Pirellulales bacterium | reverse complement strand
GGGTGAGAACTGATTCGCACCGGCGCATCGTTACACTCTGCCCCGGCCACCGGCCACCGGCCGCACTCCGCACTCCGCACTCCGCACTCCGCACTCCGCACTCCGCACTCCGCACTCCGCATTCCGCATTCCGCATTCCGCATTCAGCACTTCCTCGGCCCCGGCCCTCATTCTCCCGCTTGCGGGGCCGCGGGGCCGGCGGTCGTGGGAGCGAAGCCGCGGCGCATGGTGTTCTCGGTGATCGTGCGAGGAATCAGAAATTGCAAGAGATAATCGTGGCCGCCGGCCTTGCTGCCGATGCCCGACATCTTGAAACCGCCAAACGGCTGCCGGCCCACCAGCGCGCCGGTGATGCCGCGGTTGAGATAAAGATTGCCGACCATCAGCTCGCGGCGAGCCCGCTCGAGATGCGCGGGGCTGCGCGAGAAGATACCGCCCGTCAAAGCGTATTGCGTGCTGTTCAACACGCGGAACGCCTCGTCCAAATTCTTGACGCGGATGACCGCCAACACTGGGCCGAATACTTCTTCCTGCGCCAGCCGCGAGTTGGGCGAGACCTCGGCGAAGATGTGCGGCCCGATAAAATATCCCTGTTCAGCCAGCGGTCCCGCATCGACGGCCAAGGCTTCGCGGCCTTCGCGCCGACCCAGCTCGATATATTTCTGCACGCGCTCGAACGCTTCGTCATCGATCACCGGCCCGACACTGGCGGCTGGGTCTTCGGCGGGGCCAAGCTCCAGACTGCGGGCGGCTTCGACCAGCCGCTGCAGAAAAACATCGTACACTCGGTCGAGCACGATCGCCCGAGAGCAGGCCGAGCACTTTTGGCCCTGATAGCCGAAGGCGCTTTTGACCACCGCCAGCACGGCTTCGTCCAGATCGGCGTCGTCGTCGATGATGATGGCGTTTTTGCCGCCCATCTCGGCGATCACGCGTTTGACAAAGCCGATGCCCCCGGCCGAAACTTCGGCGGCCCGCTGGTTGATGGCCAGCCCCACCGCGCGCGAGCCGGTGAATGCGATCACCGCGGTATCGGGATGCTCGACCAGGGCCGCGCCAGCGGTCTCGCCTTTGCCGGGCAGGTAATTGAGCACGCCCGGCGGCAACCCCAGCGACTGAAAGATTTCCATCAGCCGGGCGGCGATGATCGGCGCTTGCTCGGCCGGCTTCATCACCACCGTGTTGCCGGTCACCAGCGCGGCGGTGGTCATGCCAGTGAGAATGGCCAGCGGAAAATTCCAGGGAGCGATCACCACGGTCACGCCGCGCGGCAGGTAGACAAAACGGTCCTCTTCGCCCGGCACATCGACGCCTTGCGGTGAAAGCAGCGCACGGGCTTCGCGGGCGTAGAACTCGCAGAAGTCGATGGCTTCGCAAACATCGGCGTCGGCCTCGCGCCAGCCCTTGCCGCATTCGAAGACTTCCCAGGCGGCCAGCTCGAAGCGGCGGCGGCGCATCTCGGCGGCGGCCTGGACCAGAAAATCGGCCCGTGCTTCAACGCCTAGCGCGTTCCACGCCGGCAGCGCTCGCTTGGCCGCGGCAACCGCGTGTTTGGCATGTTCGGCATTGGCCGACGCAACGGCGCCCACCAGGCGATCGCGCCGCGCGGGATCGCGAGACTCCATTCGCTCTGTGCTTTCCGTCGCCTGGCCATCAATCCAGAGTGGATCGTAACGGCCCAATTGCCCGCGCACCTGCTCCAGGGCGTCGTGCATCGCCTGGCGGTTTTCCGCCCGAGCGAAATCGGCAATCGGCTCGTTGGCGAAGGGCGGCAAGGCACCGCCAAAAGCGGCGGTGCTGTTGGCTGGGTCACAGCCGGGGGCGGCTGTGCTACCTGCAGAGGTGGATATGCTACCGTGGTCTCGCGACATAGACTCCTCGTGCGTGCGATGTTCGAGCGGATTCATCAGCAGCGTCTCCGGCGAAACAAACTCGGTAAAACTGGCTCGCAAGAACGAGTCGTTCGAGGTGTTTTCCAACAGTCGGCGCACCAGGTAGGCCATGCCCGGTATCAGTTCGCCGTAGGGCATGTAGATGCGCATTCGGCAGCCCAGATCGACCAATGCCTGTTTTTCGGGATCGCCCATGCCATAGAGCATCTGCAGCTCGTATGCGGTGCCAGCCAGCCCCAGATGCCGGGCGGCGGCAATGCCGTGGGCCAGCGAGCGGATGTTGTGGCTGCCCAGCGCGGGCCGCAGCACATCGTGCTGGCGCATCAGGTAGCGGCTGAGATGCTCGAAGTTGGCGTCCGACTGCCATTTTTGCTGATAGACCGGAATGGGCCAGCCCTGCGACTGGGCGTGAATCGTTTCGTAGTCCCAGTAGGCGCCTTTGACCAACCGCACCCAGACGGGTGTGCCGCGGCGGCGCGCCCAGTGCGCCAGTGCCGCCAGGTCGCCCGCCGAGTCGCGCAGATACGCCTGAATGACAATGCCCACGTCGGGCCAATCGCGAAACTCCGGCTCCATCAGAATCTCGCGGAAGATGTGCAGCGTGAGCGACTTGGCCTGATACGACTCCATGTCGACGTGTACATGGGCGTGATGCCAGCGCGCGGTGCGCAGCAGTCGCCGCAGCCGCTCGCCGACGCGGCGCGTGGTGCCCGCCGGGTCGATCGGATCGAACCGACTGTCGAGCGCCGAAAGCTTGACCGACACATTGACGCGGGGCAGCTCGACCAGCCCCGCGCGGTCGATCTGCGGCACTTCGGGCCAGCGGTTGACGGTGGGGGCGATGCTTTCGATCAGCTCGAGATAAAGCTGCAAGTAGCGGTCGGCCTCGACTTCGTTGGTGACGGCCTCGCCCAGAATATCGAGCGTGAAAGCCCGCCGCAGCTTGCGTTCGCGCATGGCGGCGGCCAGCACTTCGGCGGTGTTGGCGCCGGCGATGAACCGCCGGGCGTGGCCCATGGCGTTGCGCCGCGCGGCGATGGCCAGCGCCCGCCCGGCAATCGACTGCGGCGTGGCTACGGCCAGGCCCAGCCGCGCGGCCCGCGGCAAGTGCCGCTGCACGTCGTGAAAATACTCTTGCAGATGCCCCACGGTCGCCTCGGTGTCGGCCAGCATGGGCAGCACGTCGATGAAACGGAACATCTGCACCTTGACCGACTCGTCTTGCATGGCCCAGGCCATGATGCGGTCGTCCCACCAGCGGCGCTCGAAGACGCTCGGCTGGCGGTGGGCCAGGTGGTCGAACAGATAGCGGCCGACTTCGCGCGTGGTGCGCTCGATGGCGTCCAGCTCGCGCGGGCTGAAATCGTCGAGTTGATGAAAATCGTCAAGCACGCTCGGCACTTACACGGACGTCGGCTGCAAGAGGCGCCGTTAGTATATCCGATGTGCGTGCGTGCGCAGATGAAGGCAAGAAAATGAAGGGCAAAAAGATGCGAAGATCAGTCGGCGCGCTGGGCGGTTTCGCCGGGGCTGGATGGGCGGATTTCGCTCGGCTTTTCGGCGTCGGCCAGAGACTGCCGCGCCGCGGCCATCCCTTCGCTCAGCTCGTCGTCGCTGAAGTAAGGTTCGCTGGTGCCATCGACATAGTCGATCTTTTTCTCGGCAAGTTCGTCCCAGCTCATCTCGTTGTTCAGGTGCCAGGCGGCGGCCTGCGCGGCGCGCTGCTCGATCTCGCCGGAACCAAGCCGCGTGAGCAGTTCGGAAATGCCCGGCTTCTTGGTGAATGAAGTCACCGGCTTCACTTCATAGGTCATCTTCGGTCGCGGTTCGGGCTTGCCATGCTCGAGGCAGACGCACGGTACGCGGAGGTTCAACTCTTTTTCGGCGGGCACGTTCATCATGCCCATGCCCCCGCCACCCCCGCCGCCACCGCCCATGCCTTGCCCGCCACCGCCCATTTGGGCCAGCACCGGCGTGGCCGCGAAGGCTTCGGGCAACTTGACGTTCAACGGCTTCTGCGTCTTGTTGCGTATGAACACGCGCCCCTCGGTCGAATCTTTGGGGATCAGTTTCACCGCGATCTGACCGGCTTCGAGCGCCGCGAACATTTCGACCGTATCATCGGCCGGATTGAATGCGCCTAGTTTCTTGGGACGCGGCGACGAGGCCGAGGCGCTGGTGGACGCGCCTGATGGGCTGGCGTCCAATGGGCCGGTGTCCGCGGCGCTAATGTTCGAACGGCTGGAATCGGCTGCCGACGCCGCTGCCTTAGCGGGTTTGCGCGTCCGGCGGCCCGCCACCGACGAGGCCGGATCGGCCAGCAGCACCAGGGCGACGCACGCGCAGGCAAAGCACCACGCCCAAGACAAGAAACGCGGAAGCGGTTGACGGCGAAGTTCGAGGTTCATAGGTGCGACTTTCCTGCGGACGTGCCAAGCCCGGATTATTCATCAGCCCCGGGTTGCCGGAACGACGGAGCTGTCACACCAACCCGAAGCGCCAGCGAGGCAAGTTCTTCACGTCCTCGCTTGCGCTTCGGGTTAGTGCGGGCGGACAAATAATCCGGGCAAACCGGTCGGCCCAATGTTCAGCCTAACCGATGCTTGGCGGCAAGTCCAAGGAAAATCGGCAAGAAAAGCGAAAAACTGTCGAGCCGGGCATTCTGGCAATTGCCCGCCCGTCAGGCTACTGGTCGCGTTGCGAGGTTTCGCCGGGGCTGGACCTGCGCGGTTCGCCCGATTTCTTGGTCTCGGCCAGCGATTGCGTCGCAGCGGCCATGCCCTGCTGAATCTCGAAGAACGAGAAGTACGGCTCGCTGGCGCCGTTGAGATAATCAATTCGCTTCTGCGCCAGCTCCGTCCAGCTCATGTCGTTGTTCAGGTGCCAGGCGGCGGCCTGCGCGGCCCGCTGCCCGATCTTGCCCTCGCCCAGCCGCTTCAGCAGTTCCGCGACGCCCGGCTTCTCGGTGAACTCGTTCAACGGCTTGATCTCGTAGGCCATCTGCGGTCGTGGCTCGGGCTTGCCGTGCTCCAGGCAGACGCAAGGTACGCGGACGTTCAACTCTTTGTCGGCGGGCACATTCATCATGCCCATGCCGCCCCGCATGCCGCCACCGCCGCCCATGCCCTGTCCGCCCCCCATCTGCGCTAAAACCGGCGCGGCCGCGAACGCCGCCGGCAGTTTGACGTTCAAAGGCTTGTCTGCCTTGTTGTGGATGAAAATTCGTCCTTCGGTCGAGTCTTTCGGAATGAACTTGACGGCGATCTCGCCGGCCTCGAGCGCCTCGAACATGTCGACCGTTTCGTCGTCCGGGTTGTATTCGCCCAGCTTCTTGGGAGCCAGCTTTTTGGAGTGCTGCGGCGACTTCAACGCCGATTGGCTGGCCGCCGCGGTCGTCGCTCGCGGCTGGGCGCCGTTGCGCGCGGGCCGTCGAGTCTGTGAAAAGGCCGCGTCGCCAAACAACATCACGACGCTCAAAGCCGTGGCGATCGTCGCGCATGCCCAGCGCACGGTGCGGGGGAAGCTGCTTCGGATGTCGGGCTTCATGAGAGAGGTCCTCGCTTCGGTCGTTCCTGGGAGCGGACGAAAAGTAACTTCGACCTATAGATCCCTCTCCCTCCGGGAGAGGTTAGGTGAGGGCCAAAACAATTGTCGAAGTTATTTTTCGTCCGCTCCTAGCTGATCGCCTTCGTCGTTTAGCGTAACTAATGCAGGGCCAGAAGTCCAAGGAAATCGCCGGAAACTACCCAAACCGCAAAATCCTCATCTTCGGCAGCGTCGCTGGCCGATGTTCTGACAGGAAGGAGCCAGCATATGAAGCTGCCGCTTGGGCAACTGAGGCTAGCCAGCGAAACCGCCGCCGGCGCGAGTCTGGCCGGCGCGAGTTTGGCCGGCGACGTCGGGCAGCGACGCGGCTCGCCTGCTTTGGGTGCACCTCACCCATGCCTGCGGGCGGTGGCTGGCCCACCGCCCGGTTCGAGCGAGTTCCGTTGCCGCATGGCCGCGGTGGGCGACTCGCTGCGGGCCGAAGGCGTCGGGGCCATCGTGCTTGTCGATAGCGAGTTCGTCGCTGTCGACGTCCGCGACTTCTTGCTGGCGCTGGCCCGCCGCTGGCCTGCCGGCAGCTTCATCAGCCGGCAGCTTGCCGCGCAAGTGATCGACCACCGCTCGCACGACGCCGGCGGCTATACACCGCGTTTCGCCGAACTGCTCGAACGATCGCTCGGACGCGGTATCGACGCCCTACCCGTGAAGCTCGTGCATTGGTCTGGCGAGAACCATCATTTGGGCCGCGCCGACGCGGCGGTGCGGCTGCTCGACGAGCTGGCCGCGTTCGATCTACCACCCGGACGGCGCGTGATGCTATGGGGGCGTGGCCAGGCCGGCAATGTGCTTGCGTTGCTGCTGCGCTTGTTGGCCGCCGACGCCGCGGCGGTCGAGCGCTTTTTTTCCGCCGCGCGAATCTATTACCGCCTGCCGGCGACCGGCCTGGTCGATGTTCCCGTTTGGCAGCGCGCTTGGCAATTGCTCACCCGATATTCCGATCGGCTGGCCCACCAGACGTTCGACGTCGTCACCTTTGGCACGCCGCCGCGGTATACCTGGCAGCATCCTCCGGCGGATCGCTTGCTGCACTTCGTTCACCACCGTCCGACCACGGGCGTAGCCAGCCATCTCGCGCGACTGCCTTTGCGCATTGACGATCTCAGGGAGGCATCGGGCGGAGATTACATTCAGCAGCTCGCCGTGACCGGCACCGAGACACCGCCCAGTCGCTTTGCCTGGCGATCGTGGCTGGCCGATCGCCGGCTGGGCGAGTTGCTCGATGTGAGAGACGGCCAATCGAGCGTGGCCGAACGGCTGGCCTGCGGCCGGCGCTTGCCCGATGCCGGCGCCACGCTGCTGGTAGACTACGGCCCGCCGTCGGGCGCGGTCTCAGAGCATCTTGCGGGGCATGCGGTGTATACTCGGCGCGAGTGGCTCTTGTTCCACGCCGAGCAGGTCGCGCAGCGATTGGGCAGCCAGGCCCGATCGTCGGCCCACGCCGCCTAATCCGGCTGCGGGATTCGTGTCCTCCGCCACGCAGGGCGTGCCGAAGTGGATTTCCGCATGAGCGGCTATTCTCATAGGCACGGCCCCTTGGAGGCAGCCGGTCCCCCAAGCTTTCTCGCTATCCGGCGAATAGCTGAGTAGAATTGATTCCCATGCGATTAATCGAACTATTCCTGCTGCGGATGGTTCTGCTGGTCGGGCTGCCGATGCTGTTGGCGGTGCTCGTGGTGGGGCCGCGGCGGCTGGGCGCCGCCATCAAACGCGGTTGGCGTTGGTTGTGGACCAAACGGCTCGAGCCGGAAGAGATTCTCTCGCAAGTCGTCCGCCAGCATCAAGAACGCGTCGCGGCGGTCAAGCGCGTCATCGAGCAGGCCGAAACCGCCGAAAGCGACATCGTTCGCAGTCTCAAGCAAACCGAAGAGCACGTGGCCGCGCTCGACGAAGAGTCGCGCACGCTCGCTGCCAAGGGCGACGACACCGGCGCGCGCGAAGCCGTCTATAAGCTGAATCTCGAAAAGCTGGCCGCCGACAACTTTCGCGAGCAACTGGCCAAGCAATGCCAGGTGATTGCCGACAGTCGCCGCCGCCGCTTTCAACTTGAACTGCAACTGCGGCAATACGAAGTGGGCCGCAGCATATTGCTCAGCCAGCTCGCCGAAGCGCAAGAGGTCGAGCAACAATACGCGATCGCGAGGCACTTCGATCCGTTCAATGCCATGGCCGACTGGCAGCGGGCCGAGGCCGCCGTCGAAGAAAAAACCGCCAACGCCAAAGCGCTCGAACGAGTGCAGAGCGACATCGCCGAAGCGGCCGCGGCGAACCCGGCCGACATCGACCCCGCCGCGCTGCAATCGCAACTCGATCACCTGCGCGCCAAAACAACCCTTACCGGAGATTAAACGTGGCCTTCTACAAACAACCGCGATTCTGGATCCGGGCGTTCGCCCTGCTGATCGCGCTGGTCGTGGTCCAACAAATCTGGCAATGGGAGGTCGAGCGCGTCGAGGTGCCGCCGGGCGAGTTTTTGGTGCGCATTCACAAGTGGGGCAAGGACCTGCCCGAGGGAGAAATCATCGCCCCCGACGAATCGTATAAAGGCGTGATGTTCGAGGTCTGGCCCGAGGGACGGCATTTCTTAAACCCGCTGTTCTGGGACTACGACGTGGGCAAGATGGTCGACGTGCCGCCGGGCGAGTGCCTGGTGTTGGCGCGCAAATTCGGCAAGCAGATTCCGCCCGAGCGATTGGTCGAAGGCGGCGACATCTTGGCCCAGCACGACCCCGAGCATCCGCATGACGGCGAACGCGGCATTGTCAAAGAAGTGCTGACACCGGCCAGTTACCGGTTGAATAAGTTCGCTTATTCGTGGGAAACGACCAAGGCCGTCGAAATCAAAATCAATCAGGTGGGCGTGCGCACGCTGCGTGTGGGCAAAGACCCCGCCACACTCCAAGACAGCGGCGAACGCGGCCCCTATGTGGTGCCAGCCGGCTATCGCGGCGTGCAGCAGCAGACCGTACCGCCGGGCACGTACTACATCAACCCGTATGTTGAGACCGTCCATCCGGTCGAGGTGCGCAGCCATCGTGTCGAGCTGTCCGACATCACCTTTCCCTCGCGCGACGGCTTCATTCTCACGCCGCGGGTGGTGGTGGAATACGCCGTGGCGCCCGAGAAAGCGCCCGAGTTGATGGTGCGGCTGGCCGACGAAGGCGCGCTGCACCAGGAAGACACCACTCCCGACCAGCAGCAAAAGAACCAGATTTTGCAGAAAGTGATCCTGCCGCACATTCGTGGTTACGCGCGGATCGAAGGCAGCAACTTTGACGCCCGCGATTTTATTCTGTCCGACGTTTCGATGCCGGCGTCGGGCGGCGAAGCGCCGCCGGTGGACGCCGATGGCCGTCCCACCAACGCCCGCGAGCGCATGCAGCGCGCGTTGCTGGCCAAGGTGAAAGACCGCTGCCAGACGCTGGGCGTCGAGATTCGCGCGGTGACGCTAGCTGATCTGCTGCCGCCCAAAGAGCTTTCGGAGCAGATCGCGCAGCGCGAGCTGGCCCGTGTCGAACGCGAGAAAAACCTGGCGCTGGTCAAGCAAAACCAGGCCCAGCAAGAGCTGGCCTCGAAAATGGCGCTCAAGCAGCAAGCCAAAGAAAAGGTGGCCGCCGAAACCTTGCTGGTGCAGGCCACCACCAAGGCCGAGCAGCTTAAGGAAGTCGAGAAATCGCGGCTCGAGCAGAACTTGAAAAACGCCCAGATCGAACTGGAGGCGGCCCGCGATCAGGCGGCCGCCACGCTGGCCAAGGGCGAGGCAGAAGCCAAAATCATCACGCTCAAAAACGAAGCCGAGGTGGCTGGCCTGCGGGCCGCCGTGCAAGGATTTACCAGCGCCGATTACTTCGCGCAGTATCACATGCTGCAGAAGTTGGCCCCGGCGCTGACCGAGATTTTCGCCTCGGACGACAGCGAGTTTGCCCGGCTGTTTGCGGGCTACATGACCTTGCCCAATGGCAAGAAGCCCTCGCCGCCGCCTCCCGACCAGCCAACCCCGCAGCCCGCCGCCGTCGCGCAAAGTGAGGAGGAAAAGTAGGGTAGCCCGAGCGACGTCTGTAGGGAACGCCCTCCGTGGCGTTCCGAGAACTGCGTGCAGCGTCGTCCCGGCTCGCCTGGGAATGCCGTAGAGAGGGGAAAGTCAAAATGCAAAATGCAAAATGCAAAACCGGGACAGGGATGGCGCGGAGACCGTAGGGTGGGCCGAGCGCGGCGAGTCCAAAGTAGCCCCGGCACTCCGTGACGGGGTTCGCGGTCGCCGTTGGCGACCGGCAAAACTCCGCCACGGAGTGTCGGAGCTACACGGCTCAGTGGCTGGGGCAGAGCCTTGGCGATGCCCCGGTTTGGCCAGCACCGGGGCATCGGCAAGCCTCTGCCCCAGCCACCGGCGTTAACAAAGAACAACGAACAAAGAACAACGAAACTCAACGAACTCCTGACACTTCCATGCCAGACCCCTTCCAAAACTTCCGCTCGGGCCGCTTTCGTCCCAACTATTGGCAGCGACGGGCCGCCTTTGCGGCGGTGCTGCTCGTGTTCGGGCTGATCGTGCTCGTCGTCACCTGGAACACGTTTTTCGTGTACGTCGAGCCGGGCAAGCACCTGATCGTCATCGCCAAAGACGGCGAGCCGCTGCCCGCCGGCCAGGTGCTGGCCGAACCGGGACAGAAAGGCATCGAACGCGAAGTACTCGGCGAGGGCTGGCATTTTGTGCTGCCCGTGGTCTACGAAACCGAGCTGGAAGACAACACCGACATTCCGCCGGGCAAGGTGGGCATTGTCACCGCCCGCGGCGGCAAGCCGTTGCCCGCCGGTCGTCTGCTGGCCGACGAAGGCGAACAGGGCATTCAGCGCCGCGTGCTGCCGCCCGGCACCTATCGCATCAATAAGCACGGCTTCGAGATCGAGCAGGCCGACGCGGTGCGCATCGAGCCGGGCTTTGTGGGTGTGGTGCGGCGGCAACTTGGCCGCGACGGCAACGGCCGCTTCGCCACCGCCCCCGACGAGAAGGGCATTCTGCGTCAGGTGCTGCAACCGGGCCTCTACTACATCAATACCAAGGAGTTCGAAGTCGAACCGGTCGAAGTCGGCATCTTTCAATCGACGTTCTTCTACAACGAAGACCCGGCCCAAAGCACCGCCATCAAGTTCACGTCGAAGGGCGGCTTCGAGATCAGCATGGATTGCACGATCGAGTGGGAGATTCTGCCGCACGACATGCCCGACCTGGTGGCCGAGTATGGCTCGCGGCAAGAGATCGAGCGCAAGGTGATCGACGTGCAGGCGCACGCCATCGGGCGCGACAAGGGCATCGACTATGGCGTGCAAGATTTTCTAGAAGGAGCGAAGCGCGAGGCGTTTCAGCTCGATTTCACCAACGAGCTGATCGAGGTCTGCAAGAAAAAGAACGTCACGGTGCACTCGGCCTTCATCCGCAACATTGTGATTCCCGAGGAATACTTGCAGCCGATCCGCGACAAGCAGATTGCCGCCGAGACCGAGATTACCAACAAGGCCAAAGAAGCCACCGCCGAGAGCGAGGCCGACGTCGAGCGCGAGAAGTCGCTGATTGCGCAGCGTTCGGCCGAGGTCGAGGCCGAAACCAAGCGGCTGGTGGCGACCATCGAGCAGGATGTCGAGAACGTGACGGCGGCCACCGAGGCGGCGGTGCAAAAGCTCAAGGCTGAATTTCAGGCGCAGATTGCCGCGATCGAGGCCCAGAAGACGCAGACGCTGGGCCAGGCCGACGCCCAGGTGACCACGCTCACCGAGACGGCCCGCGGCAGCTTATATCAGATGAAGATGGACGTGTTCCGCAACGACGCCGACGCTTTTCAGCGTTATTCGCTGGCCTTGAAGCTGGGCGAAAATCTGGTGTTGCGGTTGTTCCACAGCGGCAGCGGCACGTTTTGGACCAACATGGACGGCAAGGGCGTGAATCTGCTATTGCCCGTGCCCGGCGCCACCCAACGGATGAATGAGGCTGAGACAGGGAGTAAACGCGAATAGGAGGCTCGATTTTAGATTTTGGATTTTCGATTGGGCTCGGTAGCTCGGGTCTTGTGCCCCGCGTGCTGGCCGGCGCGGGCGCTTGCTGGGTATCAAGCCAGGTTCGTCGCAAAGCATCTGTAGGGAACGCCCTCCGTGGCGTTCCGTGAACTGCGCTCCGACATTGTCCTGCCGCTTGACAGTGCGCGTCAAAGAGCGAAGCGGGTAGTGGCATGACGCGCCCGCGCTGGATGAGAGGAGATGGGGAGATAAACAGGGAGATGGGGATATGAAGAATAAGTAGTGCGCCAACCGAATAACCAGCGCATCTTCTTATTTCATCTCCTTATCTCCACTCCATCTCCCCATCTCTGTCAACCAAGCTCCCCGAACTAAATGCTTGAATCGAGACCACGGACGACACTGATGGGCACGGATAAACGGAAGCAGATTTGTAACCGCGCCGTGGCCATCAATTTCTCAGAAGAATTTCCTTTGCGTCTCTCCACTTTCACCTTACAATAACCCCCGGCATCCCCCTCATTCGCAGGGTTTCGGCTCATGCTGGCGGTCGTGTGCAAATGCGGCAAGACCTACGAGGTCGATGAGCGGCTCAGCGGCCGCACCGTGCGCTGCCGCCGCTGCGGCGAAATCTTCGCCGTGGGGAATACCCGCCCCGCCGCGACCGTCTCGACTCCGCCGGCCGTCGATGCGCGGTATTCGACGCCCATCGCGGCGTTGGCTCGCTCGGCCCCCGAATTGCGGCTGGTGCCCGACACCCTGCCGGAAGCCACCACCGGCGTGCCGCCGTCGTCTGCCAGCGACGAACCCACGCTGGAATACGAGAACCATGCGCATTACCGCATGGTGCGCGAGTTTGCCAAGGGCGGCATGGGCAAGGTGAGCGTGGCCCGCGACCTGGCCCTGAAGCGCGATGTGGCCCTCAAAGAGCTGCTCGACGAAGTGCTCGATCTGCCCAACAGCCAGCGGCGCTTCGTGGCCGAGGCCGAGATCACCGGCCAGCTCGAACACCCCGGCATTGTGCCCATCTATGCCCTGGGCGCCGACGAACGCGGCAAACCCTTCTACGCCATGCGGCTCATCGAAGGGCAAACGCTCGCCCAGGCCATCGACGATTTTTACGGACAAAAGTCGTTTCACCGCGGCGAGCTGAAGGCCCTGCTGCGGCGGTTTGTGATGGTCTGCCAGACGGTGGCTTACGCCCACGAACGCGGCGTCATCCATCGCGACCTGAAGCCAGCCAACATCATGCTCGGCCCGTTCGGCGAAACGCTGGTCATGGACTGGGGGCTGGCCAAGCCGGTGCGCGACGGCCAGTCGAACGAATCGACGCTGGGCGACGTGGCGCAGCAGCAGTTGGCCGCCGGCGGCGTAACGCAGGGCGATTGCGTGGTGGGCACGCCCGCTTACATGCCGCCCGAACAGGCCCGCGGCAAAACCGCCGAGCTGGGCTTGGCCGCCGATATCTATAGCCTCGGCGCCGTGCTCTACCATTTGCTCACCGGGGTGCCGCCTTACTCCGGCGCATCGTCGGGCGAGGTGCTCGAACAAGTCAAAACCGCCGCCCCGCCTGACCCCTCGGCCCTGCGCCGCGGCGTGCCCCGCGCGCTCGAGGCCATCTGCCTGAAGGCGATGTCGCGCCGGTCCAAAGCCCGATATCCCACGGCGCTGGCCCTGGCTGAGAGCGTGCAGCATTGGCTCGACGACGAGCCGGTCGAAGCCTACGCCGAACCGCCGCTGGAGCGCGCCTATCGCTGGTCGCGCAAGCACAAGTCGGCGGTAGCCACGGCCGCCATCTCGCTGGTGGTGCTGCTGACGCTCGGCAGCGTCGGCACGGTGCTCTATATGCGCCAGCGCGACAAAGCCCATTTGCTCGAACGCGTGGCGGGCGAGTACCAACAAGAGGCCGCCGAGGCCAACGTGCGCGCGAGCGAAAAAGAAGCCGAGGCCGAGCGTTTGGCGGCCGAGGCCGAGGCCAGCCGCCGAGCGGCCAACGAAGCGGTGCAGAAAGAAAGCGAAGCCCGGCAGCAGGCCGAAGACGCCAAGCGGCGCATCGCCGAAATCGAGACAGCCCTGGCCGCCAAGACCGGCGAGACCGACGAGCTGACCAAAAACATTAAAGCGGCGAAGGCCGAGCTGGCCGACGCTCAAAAGCGGATGGAGCAAGAGTCGCAACGGGCAAACGTCGCCGGCGACCGCGCCGCCGAGTTGGAGCGGCAGGTGGTGGCCTTGCGGCGGGAGGCCGACGAATACCGCGAGATCACGCTCAAACTCACGCGGCTGGCGGCCGAGGTGACCAACCCGCGCGAGCCGCCGGCGGTCGAGGCCAACAATCCTTGGGAAGATTTCACGCAGCGCGACCCGGCCTCGTTCGACGTCGTGGCCAGCGACCACAGCGAGGGTTTGGCCGTCGCCGACACCGAGCGCGTCCGGATGGGGCAGCAGTCGCTGCGCGTGAGCGCGCACAAGGGCGGCGGTGTGACGGTCACCTATCCCAAAACGCGCAGCGCCAACTGGGACCTTTCGCAATACGACTATCTCACGTTTGCCTTTTCGCTGGGCGACGCCGACGTGCGCTATCGCGATCGCGGCCTGGCGGTGCGCATCGGCAGCGGCTCGCAGTGCATCGAGTACCGCGCCAAGCCCTCCGCCTTATCGCTCACGCCGCGGGGTTGGGCCTATGTAAAAATTCCGCTCTGGGGCGATTCGACCTGGGTGAAAAAAGAGGTCAACCCGCTCAGTCTTTCGCGGGTCGATTGGATCGAGGTCCACGTTGCGACCCTCGATCCAGCGGTGACGGTATGGCTTTCGGACATCGCCTTTGGCGCCGACCCGCGCCACATCGACCGCGAGCTGGTGCCCGACCCCGACCGCGCGGCTGCGGAATACGTGGTGGCCACCAAGGGGGAGGCGCAGGCCTGGGTCTCCGGGCAGAACGTGACGATTCGTACGCTGGCGGATATTCCGAAGGAGCCGTTTAAGGTGTGGAGTATTTTCTACTCGGGCGAAAACGACGTCAGCGACGTGGGCCTCAAGTTGTTCGCTGCGCTGACAGATTGCAAATGGCTCGGGATTGCGCATTCGCGCATTACCGACAATGGACTCGAACACTTGCCGAGCATGCTTGGGCTCGAGCGGCTAAACATTGGTGGAACAGGGTTAAGTGGTCGCAGCATAAAATACCTCGCGGCTCTGCCCAAGCTGACTTATTTGGGCCTCCCATCCACTGCAATAAATGATGAGGGCATTCGTGACCTCGAAGCCCTTGACGAACTCACCGAACTTGATGTGCAGATCACCAAAATCAGTGACGAAAGCATGCGCCGTGTTGCTGCGCTTTCAAAGCTTGTGTCTCTTAACATCTCAAACACAAAGGTCACCGATCGCGGCATGGAAAGCTTGAGCGGGCACCCGAGGCTCACTTCCGTCTACTTATGGGGAACGACAACGATCTCAGAGAAAGGTTTAAGTCATCTGCGGGAGCTTCCGAGCGGACTTCAAAACCTCACGATCGAGACAGTGAATGCGCCGCAAGGACTCGGCGCTATTAAAGGCGCGCCGCTTCAATCGCTGACTGTCTCCGCAACGCCAACAAGAGGGCGAATTGAAGACTCGTTCCTGGAAAGTCTTACGCTCTTCCCGGACCTCCGTGAACTTTCCCTCCTTTGGGCGATTATCGACAAGAGGGTTGTGGACCGAATTGCTAAAATCGAGAGCGTAAGGGTCCTACATCTTGGTCCGTCTAATTTAGAAACGTGCGGGCCCGCCTTAAGGGAGCTTGCGGCACTCTCAAAACTGGAGAGCTTGCATATTCACAATATCGGCGACCGCGAGCAGCGTGAGCTTGCCGTTCTCAAAGGTCTCAGATCCATTGATTTTCACGCTACAACTGTAGAACCGACTACGGCCATGATGCTGGAAGCGGCCCTGCCGAATTGCAGGTTCGGCTACGACGTCAGCCCCGAGAATCTCCAGGCGATCGACGCGCTGCGCGGGAAGAAGTGATGGCGGTTCGACGACGCAGGCGTCCAACCACCGGAATGAATTGCATCCCGTTTGCCACCAGCTTGGATCGCGATTCGTTACGGCGTTGAGCCCAGAAGGCCATTGGCCGCGCGTAGCCCGGAACGGGCGTGATTCCATAGCCCAGGGCGCAGCCCTCGTTGTTCTACGCAAGTCGCAGTCAGGCTGCACGGCGTCCTATGGCTGCGTAGATACCAGGCGTGAGCCGGCTTCAGCCGGCTTAGCGTGGTCTGCCACCAGCTTTAGCTGGTGGTTTGCGGAGGTTTATGAGGTATCGAGCCGGCTTTAGCCGGGCTTCTCGACCTGGCTTTAGCCCCCTGAGCGGCGACCAGGGGCTAAAGCCAACTTCGAGAAGCCCGGCTAAAGCCGGCTAGCAGGAGAGTGGCTGTACCGGCAACCACCAGCTAAAGAGATCGTCCTGCTTTTTGGTCCGGTTTTTTTAGGGATTTATGGCCCGCTGGGGATGCTGGTTGCATGAATCGCCGGCG
>DASVHB010000659.1:0-2934 GCA_036379195.1 Pirellulales bacterium | reverse complement strand
GTAGACGCGCAACAGCCGTCTTCCGCGTCGCGACGTATCGGGGTTGGGCATGGTGGGGGTTGGGGAATGGGGATTGGGGGTTGGCTCACAACACCGGTGGCTGGGGCAGAGCCTTGGCGATGCCCCGGCGATTTGCGGCTGACGGGGGCGGCCGGCGCTGATGGCTCATTGCGCAGGCCGACTATTTGTTTGTTATCGGGTGCTGGCAACGCTTCAATTTTATCACCTCAATATCTACGGCTCTACCCGAGCATCGACGAGTCGGCGAAGCGGCCGATTTCTTGGTGCGACAAATTGTCGTGTCGGTTCCCAAACGCTGCGGCGATTTGACGCGAATGGCTTAGCCTGGATTTTTCATCAGCCCTCGGGATATACGAACCAAAGCGGATTCTCTGCGCGCCAAATCTCTGGCATTGCGTTTGCTTCTCACAAGCCACCCCATCTCGTTTTGTATCCACTTCGACGGTTCTGAGGTTAAACATCAGAAATGGAATTCGACGTGCCGCTGAGTCCGAGCACTCGGGCGATGATCGAGGCCGCCACGAACCGCGGCATTCCCGCACTTCGACTTGGCACGGGCAACCTGGTGCAGTTGGGCTACGGCGTGCGACAGCGGCGCATTCGCGGCGCCGAAACCCACGGCAGCAGCGCGGTCGGCGAGTCGATTGCGTACGACAAGGAACTCACCCGCTCGTTGCTGCGCGAAGCGGGCATTCCGCTGCCGCCCGAAAGCGTTGCCGCTGAGTCGCGCCCTCAAAACACCTACCGGATGTTGATCGTTGGCAATCGACTGATGGCGGCGGTTCGCTGCGATTCGACCACCGCCGGCAGCGAGTTCACCGACGTTACCGAGCAAGTGCATCCCGAGATTGCCGCCCGAGCCATCGAGGCCGCCCAAGTGGTCGGCCTTGAAGTCGCCGGCGTCGAAATCGTCGCGGCCGACCTTGCCCAGCCGCTGGAAGCACAGGGCGGCGCCGTGCTCGAGCTCCATGCCCGCCCCGACCTCGGCCCTCACCTGAATCCGACGCACGGATCGCCGCGGCCGGTGGCTGAAGCGATCGTCGCGCTGATGTTTCCCGCCGGCGGAACCGGGCGGATTCCGATCGTCGCCGTGACGGGCGGCGGCTGCCATGTGACCGCCAGTTGCCTGGTGGCCCACGTGCTGCAGGCGCAAGGCAGCGCGGTTGCCTTGTCGCGCGACGACGGTTGGTTCTTCGCCGGTCGCCACGTCAAGAGCCAGAGCCGCGACTTGCCCGACCAGCAGCGAATGCTGTTGATCAATCCGCTCGTCGAGAGCGCGATCTTCGAAACCGGTCCCGCCGCGATCGCGCGCGACGGACTTGTCTTCGATCGCTGCGATGTGGCCATCGCCACCGACGCGATAATCGCCGACGGCCCGCACTCGCATGACGAGTTGCTTGGGGCAACTGGTCGCCTGCTGCAGGCGGTCGGGCCGTCGGGCGTGGCCGTTGTTAACGCCCACGACCCGCTGCTGGTGGCCCTGGCCGAGCAATGTCCGAGCGAGGTAATCTACTTTGCGCGCGGCGATCGCCCCGGCGTGCCGCTGACGCGTGGCCGCGGCCCGGCGCGCATCCTCTTTGTGCGAGAGGGCTGCGTCTTCGCCGCCGCCAACGGGCAACAAACCAAGGTAGCCAGGTTCGATGACTTCTCGTTCGCCTATGGCGGGCTCATCGCCGCGCAGATCGAAAGCCTGCTGGCGGCCATTGCCGGCTGCTGGGCGCTGGGCATCTCTTGGCAGTCGCTGCGCGCATGCCTGGCTTCGCTCGCCGCCGAACTCGATCCCTTCAGCGATCTGGCTGGCGCCTGGTGCGGGCCTGTTTTGCCCGAGTCAGCCGCCGAGCCGCACGGACTGGTGGCAGCGCGGTGAGCAAAACCGGCGACTTGCTCGCTGACATCCGCAGGGAACGGACTCCGTGCCGTTCCGTGAACTGCTCTGGCAAAACTCGCCGAGTTGCCCTGGCGTCTCTACTGGATTTTTCGTAACTTTCGCGCGGCATGAAGCGTCACCTCGTTCTGTTCATTTCCGCCCTCGCGCTGACTCCCGCCGCCGCTTACGGTCAATTGGTCGGCCTGGCCGACGACATCATGGTGATCTCGAAGGGGATGACCAACCGCGGCGCCGGGCACAAGGCCACCGCGCTGGGTTCTTCGCCCGGCTCGATGGCCGCGCCGTTCGGCCATGAACCGGGCGGCCGCGACGACATCCTTGGAGAAGCCGCCCAGCCGTCGCGCTCGCGTACGCGAATCGGCGGAGGCCGAACCAGCACGCTCTCGGCGGCGGCGCACCGCAACGGCGCCGCCCTGCGGTCGCGGGCCGCGCCGCACCCGCAGCGCCGCGCCATGCGGCCCCCGCCCTCGACGCCCCACACGCCGCCGCCTCTGTACGGTCTCGTCGAGCTGCCCGCCGGCGAGGTCGAAGGCCCGCCCCACGGCATGACGCTCGACCAAGCCATCGTGCGGCTGTTGAAGGCCAACCCCGATCTGCGATCGAAACGCTACGAGCTGCCGCAGGCCCGCGCCGACGTGAAGACGGCCAGCCAGCGGCCCAATCCGCTCTACTTTCTGTCGGCCAACAACGTGCCTTATCAGCCGTATTCGCCGGGGCGATGGGGCGCGATGCAGTACTCGCCCAGCTTCGTTCAGCCGTTCGACGTGAACGACAAGCGCGGCGCCCGCACCAAGGCGGCCTCGCACGTGGTGCGCGTGCTCGAAGCGCAATATCAAAACGCCGAACGGCTGGCCGTACACGAGCTTTATCTGGTCTACACCGACGTGATTGTCGCGCGCGAGACGCTGCGTTACGCCCAGGTCAGCCTGGCCGGCGCCAAGGCCCTCTTCGAGGCCTCGCGCGGGCAGGCACGCGATCAGGCCCTCAGCGAATCGGACCACTTGCACCTGACCATTCAATACGAA
>DASVHB010000658.1:0-4991 GCA_036379195.1 Pirellulales bacterium | reverse complement strand
TCTGGACGGCGAATCCAAAACAGCCCGAAGCCGACGGCCTGGCCATCTGGCAAGATCGAGTGCTGGCCGTCGGCACCCATGAGCAGATTGAGGCTCTCACGGGTCCAGACACGCGAGTGATTCGTTTGCGCGGTCGGCGTGTGGTGCCCGGCTTTTGCGATAGCCACGTGCACCTGCTCTCCGGCGGGCTGCAGCTTAGTTCGGTCGATCTGAAAGACGCGCGCGATGAAGCGGAGTTCGGGGCGCGGCTGCGCGCTTTCGACCGCAAGCTGCCGCCGGGTCGTTGGATGCTGGGCGGCAATTGGGATCACGACAGGGCGCTGGCGGGCAGGTTGCCGACCACAGCGCTACTCGACCGTTACGTGCCCGACCGCCCGTGCTTGCTGCGGCGCTACGATGGGCACATGGCTTTGGTCAACTCGCGCACACTGGAGTTGGCCAATATCGGCCCCGCCACGCCCGATCCGCCGGGCGGAGTCATTGTGCGCGATCCTGAGACCAAACAGCCCACCGGCCTGCTGCGCGACACGGCCATGGGGCTGGTCGACGACCTGATTCCTCCGCTCACCGACGAAGAGCTGGCCGCTGCGGTCGGCGCGGCGCTCGATGCGGCGCGGCGCGTCGGCATCACCAGCCTGGACGACATGGCGGGGCTTTCGGCCGACGAGCAGCAGCGGCTGTTTCGCTGCTATCAGCGCCTGGCCGCCGAAGGGAAACTTACCGCGCGCATCCACCTTCGTTGGCCGCTGGCGGCCTGGCAGGAATTGGCGGACCTCGGCGTACAAAGCGGCTTTGGCGGTCCCTGGCTGACAATCGGCGGGCTGAAAGGTTTTTGCGACGGTTCGCTCGGCTCGAGCACTGCGAAGCTGTTTCAGCCGTATCTCAACGAACCACAAAGCAGGGGCGTGTTCGTAACCTCGCCGCAGCGGCTCGAAGACCTGGTGATCTCGGCAGACCGGGCGGGGCTGGCGGTCGCCGTGCATGCCATCGGCGACCGCGCCAATGCCACGATGCTCGATGTTTTCGCAGCGGCTGCCGAAGCCAATGGGCGGCGCGATCGCCGCTTTCGCATCGAGCACGCCCAGCACGTGCGGCCGCCAGATTTCGAGCGGTTCGCTACGCTCGGCGTCATTGCCTCGATGCAGCCATATCATGCGATCGACGACGGGCGTTGGGCCGAGCAGCGCCTGGGAGCCGAGCGCTGCGCCAGTTCGTACGCGTTCCGCTCATTTCTCGATCAGGGCGTGCGGCTGGCCTTTGGCTCCGATTGGCCGGTGGCGCCGCTCGATCCACTGTTGGGCATCGACGCCGCCGTGAACCGCCGCACGCTCGATGGCGAGCATCCCGAAGGCTGGTTTGCCGCGCAACGCATCACCGTGGCCGAGGCGTTGGAAGCCTACACGCTCGGTTCGGCCTACGCCGTGCGGCGCGAGCACGAACTGGGTTCGCTCGCTCCCGGCAAGCTGGCCGATCTGGTGGTCCTTTCACACGACATCATGGACGAGGCCCAGCGCGACCAGATTGCCGAGGCGACTGTCGAGCTCACCATCGTCGGCGGCCGCGTCGTCTATGAGTCCGCACCGTAAGGTCGCCCTTCGCTCCGGCACGCCAATTGCCCATTGATGCTTGGTTACGACCAACACCAGGAGGAACCGAAATGGCGGCTCATAACGGCAGAAACAACCTGCGGATCGAACTCGATACGAAAAACTGCAGTCTGCGCCCGGAGGAAATTGCCAAAATGGAAACCAACCTCGGCGTGTTGCGGACGATGGTTGCCGATTTTCCCGTGGCTGATCTTTATTTGTTCGTCGCCCGGCACGAGCGGTCGAACGGATTTCAGGTGAAGGCCAGCCTGGTGCTCACCGGGCGCACGTTGTTTACCGGCGACCACGACTCGCACGTGCATCCGGCCTTTCTGCGGTGTGTTCGCAAGCTGGTGGCCAAGCTGCGCGGTTATCTGGACGACTTGGGCAACAAACCCGAAATGGCCAAGCAAGAAGAAGGTACTCGCCGCGAAGTGGTGCCTCTGGCCGCGCCCGACGCCGAGTCGCTCGGCCGCGCGGCGAGCGAGGGCGACTATGCCGCGTTTCGCCGGGCGGCGTTTGTCTATGAGGAGCCGGTGCGCGAGCGAACAACTCGCTGGATTAATCGTTATCCTGAACTGCAGACGCAGCTTGGCAACGGCCTGTCGGTGAACGACGCCGTGGAAGAAGTTTTTCTCAACGCCTTCGAGCGCTATGCCGAGCGTCCGCAGGCCGTGCGGATCGGCCAATGGCTGGAAGACCTGATCGACCCTTCGCTGCGCGCATTGTCCGAGAATCCCGACAGAGAGAGAGAACAAATCAGCCTCGCCCGGACGGTTCAAGAAATGGGCTCGTGAACGCCCATCACCTGGGGAAGCTGAGTTAGACCGCCGCGCGCGAAGTCGGCTGGCCGCGGCGCGCCAAGGCCGCGTCGATGCGCTCCAGCATCGCCTCGCTCAACTTCCAGCCCATGGCGCCGGCGTTTTCGCGTATCTGGTCCGGGCGTTTCGCGCCGCACAGCGCGGCGGTGATGCCCGAGCGGTGAATGGTCCAGTTGATGACCAATTGGGCGACCGTTCGTCCGGCGTCGGCGGCGATGGCGCGCAGCTCGTCGACGAGTTCTTGGTTCTTGCACCACTCGTCGCCTTGAAACATGGGGTACTTCGCCCGGCCGTCGCCGGGGGCAAACATATGATCGCGGGGCAGCTTGCCGGCCAACAAACCCTTCAACAACGGCCAATACACGACCACCGACACGCCGTGCGCTTGGCACCACGGCAGTGTGTCGCGCTCGATCTCGCGCTGCAGCAGGTTGTAGTGCGGCTGATACGCGGCCAGCGGACAAACCGAGACGAATTCTTGCAACTGCTCCACCGTGGCGTTCGACAAACCGGCGCTGCGGGTCTTGCCGGCGTCGAGCAACTCTTTCAACGCCCCGGCAGACTCAGCCACGGGCACCTGCGGATCGGGAGCGTGCAAGTAAAACAGTTCGACGCGATCGGTGCCGAGTCGCTGCAGACTTTCGTCGCATTGCCGCCGCAGCGTCTGCGGCCGTGCGTCGCGCACTTGTTTGCCGTCGGCGCCCCAATGGATGCCCCCCTTGGTGGCGATGGCCATCTCCTCGCGCCGCTGGCCGATTGCCCGGCGAATCAACTGCTCGCTTTCGCCCGCGCGGCCATAGCAATAAGCCGTGTCGAGAAAGTTGACGCCCAGGTCAAAGCAGGCGGCGATGGTAGCCAGACTATCGGCTTCGGTCACTCCGACGCTGGTCATGCCCGAGATCGGCCAGCAGCCCAGCGCCACCGGCGAAACGTAAATATCGGTGTTGCCGAGTTGCCGTAATTCCATGCGTCAAGTGTACGCGCGACGTTGCTGATGGCAAAGGCCGTAGGGTGGGCCGAGTGAAACGAGTTCCACCATTCGCCCTCGATAAGCTTCGAGCTAGCGAAACAAAGTACCGGTGACCGCTTCTCGGTTTTTGCGGACGTCATGGCGGCAAGCCAAATCGCTCGGCGAAGTTATGAAATGTTCGTGCGCCATTAAGCTGATAGAATAAGACGCATCGCACCGCGGAAAAACGCCGCCGATTTCCGATGCCTCTTGTTTTCGAGCAATTCGTCTTCGACACCCCGCCACCCGCGCTCGAAATCTTTCGAAAGCGGCTGGAGGAGCGATATGCGCTGCCTATCGTCGCTCACGAGAACGACGAGCCGGCGATTTACGATGCGCGGCAGGTCAGTCAAGGTGAACTGTCGCTGGCGGAGGCGCCTGACGCGAGGGTGCGATGGTCCGTGCATCTGAGGACGCCGGTTGACCTTCCGGACGAAATGTTCCGCGAACTTGGCTGGCTGCCGCCGAACCGCGCCGCGCCGCATTATGAGGCAATCCTCGTTGGCTATGAGTTAACGGTGCTCCGCGCATTGGCCGACGAGTTGCGTCGGGCAGGCGGACGCCCCAGCGACGACGATGGCGCTGCACAGATCGCGGAACCGATCGATCTGGGCAGCGTTCCAGTTCGGCTCGCAAAGTTCCGACGGTATCGGCATTTTTGGATGACGATCTCCATCATCGGTGTCGTTCTGTATCTCATACTCATCATTGCCCTGCTGCCGATTTGGATACTTGCTTGGATAATGGCGATGCTTCACGACGCGTCCCTCACGAAACGAAGATTATTCTTGTACCGGTTCCGATTTAGAGGCCGACTTCTCGCAGAGCGGCAATTCGACAGGAACCAGCGTTTCGCGCGTTGCTTGCTCGATCGCATCGGTTTCAGTTCGCCGATCATTCTCCGGAACTGCTTTCCGACTGGCTCGATCGCGAGATGCGCCGGGCGGACGCGGAGCGGTGATACTCGTCGGCAGGGCGATTTTGTGGCGAGAGCTCGGCGCGGTATGATTGAAAAAGCGGTAGGCGAAGCATCGTCATCTTGCCCCAGCCGCAATCCTTAACTGGCCATTGAGCGGACGGTGATATGGGAATGTCAAAGACGATCCAAGAGCTGAATCGCGAACTCGCCGACAAGCTCGCCGAAGAAGGCCGGAACAATCCTCAGTCGCCGTATGCTGGGAAGTTTGTGGGAATCGCGAACGGGCAGGTGGCCGTGGTGGCCGACGATCTGAGCGACATGGTCGAGCGGCTGCGCCAAGTCGAACCCGATCCCGCAAAGACCTTCGGCGTCGAAGTCGGTCCCGACTATGATGTCGTTGAAGAGATTTGGACGGTTGCCTGATGCCGCGCGCAAGTTGGTCTTTGTGGAGCGATCGGCCGGTCATCGAAGTCCAACTGATGCCGGCACAGGGCGGACAACGTTTGATTCGCCGTTTGATCGCCGATACTGGCGCGGGCACATCGCGATCAAGATTCGATCTTCTGCTGGATGAGCACGACTGCCTACTGTGTGGCGCGACATCGCTGAAAGCGGTTGCGTTGGGCGGCGCCTATGTCGGTTCTTTTCCCACGTAT
>DASVHB010000657.1:0-2543 GCA_036379195.1 Pirellulales bacterium | reverse complement strand
TCGGTGGCGGTGGCGGGCAAGACCGAGCGCACCTTCGACGTCGAGCTGGCCGACGACCAGCCCGACTGGTGGGCGGTGCTCGACATCTCGCCCTGGAAAGGAAAATCGCTCACCGTGCACGCCGACCGGCTGCGCGAAGATTCCAGGGCGCTAGAGTCGCTGCGGCAGAGCGATTCGTTCGAGCCGCCTGCCGAGCTCTATCAGGAGCCGCTGCGGCCGCAGATTCATTTCTCGGCGCGGCGCGGTTGGTTGAATGATCCCAACGGCCTGGTGTTTCTCGACGGCGAATACCATCTCTTCTTTCAGCACAATCCTTATGGCTGGGATTGGGGCAACATGCACTGGGGCCATGCGGTCAGCCGCGATCTGATGCATTGGCGAGAGCTGGGCGAGGCCCTCTATCCCGATTCGCTCGGGCCGATGTTCTCGGGCAGCGCGGTGGTCGACGTGAACAACACCAGCGGCTTCGGGCGCGACGGCGAACCGCCGCTGGTGCTCATTTACACGGCGGCCGGCGACCCCACGGTGCAGTGCCTCGCTTATTCGAACGACCGCGGGCGAACGTTCAGCAAATACGCCATGAACCCGGTGCTCAAGCAACTCACACCGGGCAACCGCGATCCGAAAGTCATCTGGCACGAGCCAAGCCGGCAGTGGGTGATGGTGCTCTACGTGCAGCGCGGCGAGACAGCCACGATCGAGTTCTTCACGTCGCCCGACTTAAAGCAATGGACTTCGCAGTCGGCGGTCGAGCCGTTCTTTGAGTGCCCCGACTTGTTCGAGCTGCCGGTCGGTACATCAGGCGACCGAAAGTGGGTGCTGACGGCGGCCAGCAGCGAATACATGATCGGCTCGTTCGACGGTCGCACGTTCACGCCCGAGACACCGAAACTGCCGGGCCACCGCGGCCGCGGATTTTATGCCGCTCAGACGTTCAGCGACATTCCCGCCACTGACGGGAGGAGAATTCAGATCGGCTGGCTGCAAGCGCCGTCGCCCGGCATGCCGTTCAATCAGGCGATGAGCGTGCCGCTGGAGCTGTCGTTGCGCGAAACCGGCGATGGTGTTCGATTGCGTTGGCAGCCCGTACGCGAGTGTGAAAAGCTGCGAGTGAAGTCGCATCATCTGTCGGCTCAGTCGCTCGAGGCGGGCAAGAATGCCCTGGCCGCTCGATCGATCAGCGGGCCGTTGGAGTTGCGAGCCGAGTTCGAGCCAGGGACCGCCACCGAAATCGAGCTCAATGTCCGCGGCGTGCCGTTGATCTATGACGCCATGCGGCAAGAGATCGTGATCAACGGCCATCGCGCGCCGGCGCCTCTGATCGACGGCCGGCAAAGGTGGACCGTGCTACTCGATCGAACGAGCATCGAGGTCTTCGCGGCCGACGGGCTAGTTTATGTGCCGATGCCGGTGTTGAGCGATGCGAACCATACGTCGCTGGCACTGACCGCGCGCGGCGGCGCGGCGCGGCTAATTGAGCTGGACATTCACGAGCTGAGTTCTATTTGGTCCGAGGCGCCGTGAACTAAAATCGAGAAGATGAAATCCGATTGGCGGTCCGATACGCATTAAGTTAAGGTAATTTCACCACAAAAGATCTGTAGGGAACGCCCTCCGTGGCGTTCCGTGAACTGCGAATTGACGTTATTTCGTCTTCCGCGGAACGCCACAGAGGGCGTTCCCTACAGAGAAAACAGGCGGTTGCCGCAGCTCGCGGAACAGCACGGAGTCTGTTCCCCACAGGCCGTCATCGACTCGCCGTCAGTGACGATGACGAAGCCGCAACCCGTTCGCGCAACGCGAACACCAGCACCTTGGCCCAGGGCTTGCGCCGATGCGCGGCCAGTTCGAGCGTCTGCTCGTAGAGGCCGTCACGACCGACGAGTTGCCCGCGGTCGAAACTGCGCTCGTCAACTTCCAGCACGATAAAGGGCCACCGGCCGGGCTTGGGCGCGAAGTGCATGCCCACGGGCAGGTTCGGCGCCTCGGGTCCGACCAGAATGCCCTGCATATCGGCATAGAAGCGCACGTAGCTCGACGTGGCCAGTACGGCATCGCCACTGCGAGCATGCTGCCGTACCCAGTGCGCCGCCTGGACCAGCGGAGCATACACCCCGTTCAGCGGCCGCAGGCACTTGGGCGCCAAGCAGACGACCCAAATGGCGACGACGACTGCCGCCACTCGGCGCGGTTCGCCAAGCTTCGGCAAGCGCACCGCTAGACGCTCGCCGACAACGATCATTCCGGCGGCCATGCCAGGCAACAGCAACGCCACCAGCGGAATCACGTGCCGGTGGCTGATGTAGCCGGCCACCAGATAAAGCAGCAGCAACAGACCGGCGTGC
This sequence comes from Pirellulales bacterium, assembly GCA_036379195.1. GTDB lineage: Bacteria > Planctomycetota > Planctomycetia > Pirellulales > JAICIG01 > JAICLL01. The sequence continues at coordinate 198 of DASVHB010000657.1, read as the reverse complement.
ACGCCAATCAGCGCGGCGTGTAAGCCGGCCACGCCCGGCTGTCGGCGCGGTCGCATGGGTGCAAAGGCGCCGATCGTTAGCGGAATCAATCCTAGATAACAGAGACCTTGAGCCAGTTCGCGGCCCAGCTCGACCAGTCCCAAGGCAAACACGCCTGCCAGCGCGGCGGGCCGCGCAAATTCGTCGGGCAGCGTGCCG
>DASVHB010000656.1:0-7193 GCA_036379195.1 Pirellulales bacterium | reverse complement strand
ACGCCACGGGCCGGGTGCGGATCGGCATTGCCCTGGAGGAGGCCCTGCTCAACGCGCTGTATCGCGGCAACCTGGAACTGGGTTTTGAAGAGATGCAAGAAGACCGTGCGAACTTGTTGCAGGGGCTGAGCATGGGGCTTGCCGAGCAGCGGCGCGACCAGCTTCCCTATTCGCAGCGCAAGATTTATGTGAAAGTGCAGGTGACGCCTGACGAGGCCCGGCTAGTGGTGCGCGACGAAGGGCCGGGCTTTGACGTGGCGCCGATCGCCGACAGCGACGACCCCGCGGCGCTGGCCCGGCGGGGCGGACGCGGCATGGTGCTGATGCGAACCTTCATGGACGAAGTGAGCTACAACGACTGCGGCAACGAAGTTACCATGGTCAAACGCAAGGAAACGAGCGAGACCAGCTCGACCGCCGCGTAAAGAGCCGTAACATCAACCCGAAGCGCCAGTGAGGCGGCTGCGTAGTTGATGGAGTTTTCCTCGTTGGCGCGTCGGGTTAGTGTGATTTCGTTCGCACTTTGAACGAAACGCCCGCCTGCCACATTCACTTTTTGCTTCTATTCCCACCGCTTTGAGAGGATTTCATGCCCGTTGCTCCCGCCGATTTTCCCACGCTTCGCCACGAGATTGCCGGTGTGGCTGTGGTCGAATTGGCTCGACAGTTTGGAACGCCCACGTATGTCTACGACGCCGCCAAGGTTCTGGAGCGCGTCGCCGATTTGCGGGCATTTGACCATATTCGCTATGCGCAAAAGGCCTGCTCGAACATTGCCCTGCTCGACCTGGTGCGGCGGCAGGGCGTGCTTGTCGATGCGGTGAGCGCCGGCGAGATCGCCCGAGCGCTGGCCGCTGGCTATACGCCGGCCGGCGATCCGCCGCCGCTCGTTTACACCGCCGATCTGTTCGATCGCGAAACGCTGGAACTGGTCGTCGAGCGCGGCATTCATGTCAACTGCGGCTCGTCCGACATGATCGATCAGTTGGGCGAGCGCGCCCCGGGCCGCGGCATCACGCTGCGCATCAATCCGGGTTTCGGCCACGGTCATAGCCAAAAGACCAACACCGGCGGCGAGCAATCGAAGCACGGCATCTGGCACGAGCAACTGCACGAGGCGCTGCGGCGGGCCGACCATCACGGACTGGGCGTGAGCGGATTGCACCTGCACATTGGCTCGGGCACCGATCTCGATCATCTTTCGCAGGTTTGCGGCGCGCTGGAGCGACTCGCCAGGGACGTTGGCCGCTCGCTCACCAGCATCAGCGCCGGCGGCGGCCTGCCGGTGCCGTATAAGGCGGGCGATAGCTATGTCGATATCGACGTCTACTATCGGCTTTGGGACACGACGCGCAAGCGGCTGGAAGACGCCTTTGGCCATGCGATGCGGCTGGAGATCGAGCCGGGACGCTACCTGGTGGCCGAGAGCGGATTTTTGATCGCCGAAATCAGGGCCATCAAGCAGATGGGCGGCAACACGTTTTATCTGCTCGACGCGGGCTTCAACAACCTGGCCCGGCCCATTTTGTATGGCGCTCATCACCCGATGTCGGTCGTGCCCGAGTCGGTCGATGGCCAGACGGCGGCGCCCGAGCATCGTCCGCTGCGCGAGGTGGTGGTGGGCGGGCCGCTCTGCGAGTCGGGCGATATCTTCACGCAGTCGGAAGGGGGCTTTGTATGTACGCGCAGTTTGCCGGCCGCGCAGGTGGGCGAGCTGCTGGTGATCGAGAACGCGGGCGCCTACGGCTTCGCCATGGGTTCCAACTACAACTCCAAGCCGCTGGCCGCTGAGGTGTTGGTGCGTAACGGCGTGCCTCGCTTGATCCGCCGCCGGCAAACTTCGGAAGATCTGATGCGCGGCGAGATGATCGCTTGACAGCTAGGCCGCCGCGAATCGTTCGCGCACCCAGGCTCGGAATGCGTTGAGCCAGGCCGATTCATCCAGCGCTTGCTCGACATCAAGAAACTGCTCCAAATCCTTGACGCGAAGCATTGGCAAGTTCCAGCTCGTTTCGCTGGCAACATACTGGCGGTTTTCGTTCAGCACGTAAGCCTCCAACGCGCCGTCGTGCCAGTACCAAACCTCGCCGATGCCCAGGGCGGCGTAAATCGCCATCTTGTCGACGTCTCCGTGGCGCACGGTTACCTCGATCGCCAGGTCGGGCGGCGGTTCGTGGCCGAGCTCGACGAGAACACGGCGAGAAACCAAGGCGTGATTGCGAATGTAATAACACTCGTCGGCCTCCAGGCCCTTGAAAAGATCGCTCCGCCGCCAGGTGGTGCTGCCGAAGCTGCGACGCGGGATATTCAGTTCTGTCGCGAAGGCCTCGACCAATTGACCGATAAGCGTCTTGACATTGTCATGCTGGCCAGAGGGTGACATCAGTTCCAGCGTTCCTCGATCGTAGGTCATGAAGACGTGGTTATTGCACTCCAGATCCCGAAGCGTCACATACGTCTCCCACGGCACGCCGCGCAAAACCAAACGCGCCTCCGGGGATACCTCTTGCTCGACCGTCGCCATCATCGACTTTTCCTCTCCTGCGTTCAACGCCTCGCGTTATTCCAGATCATGCCGCCCGCGCCCCCCCTTCTACGATACTGACCTTCGCCGCTGCAGGCAAATTCGGATCGCCCATGAAAATATGGACGGAACACTACGCTAAGCTCCGCGGCCGGGGCGTGGTAAAATGGATTTTGGCTACGAAGTGGTCCGCCTATGGGAGCGGCCGGCTGAAGAGCTATTGTCGGGCGACGTGGCACTCCTTCCGCTTGCGGTGCTCGGCCAACTGCCCGACCAGCCGTCGCTAGCGGATAGTCTTGCCGCGGTCGTTCAGCGGGTAGTCGAGCGACTGACGAGCGAGACGCCGCCCGAACTGGCCAAAAAGCTGTTGACGGAGACGCTGTTGCTGATGGGGCTGCGCGTCAATCGAGACGTGGCGATTACGATCTTTCGAGGATTTCACATGATGGAAGAATCTGATACGTATTTGATGATCTTGGAACAGGGCGAGGAGCGGGGTATCCGCGAGAGCATCTTGGGCGTCGGTGAAGAGCGGTTTGGCGCTAGCGATGAGGGCGTGCGATCACAGCTCTCCGCAATTACCGATCTGGGCCGGCTGAAGCGAATGGTCCGCCGTGCGGGGAGTGCTGCCAACTGGCAGGAGATCCTCGATACGCCGTAAACCGCGCCTGTGCCAGAAAGAATGGACATGCGGTGGGTATATGCCGTACTGTTGGTGCTTTCACCGGGAATCCTCTATGGGATCGCTCTGCTGGTTGCTGCGATCGTGTCGGCCTATTATCGCCGCCCATGCCCCGCTTGCGGAAAGCGCGGACTGAAGTGGGTCAACGGTCTGAGGGCGACGGTCCTCATCAATGGCCGGCGCTCCGCAGATTATTGGGACTACTACGACTGCGAACGCTGTGGTGTCCACTTCAAGCTCCATCACGGCGAGTGGAGCATAGAAGAACGAGCAGCGTGAGTGGGTTTCTAACCGGCAACGCTATGCGAGCACTTCCTTCACTACGCGGCCATGCACGTCGGTCAGGCGATAGTCGCGCCCGGCGTGGCGATAGGTCAGCCGCGTGTGGTCGAAACCTAACAGGTGCAAAATCGTCGCGTGAAAGTCGTGAACGTGAACGCGGTCGCGCACCACGGTGGCGCCGATCTCGTCGGTTTCGCCATACACCGTGCCGCCCTTCACGCCGCCGCCGGCCAGCCACGAAGAAAAACACGCGCTGTGATGCCCGCGGCCTTGGTCGCCGTCGATTCCGGGCGTGCGGCCAAACTCGGTGGTCCAAACCACCAGCGTGTCATCCAGCATTCCCTGCCGCTTCAGGTCTTGCAGCAGGCCGGCGATCGGGCGGTCGATTTTCTTGGCTAGCGGGGCGTGATCGGCCATGTTGCCGTGCGAGTCCCAATTGCCCGACGATCCGCTGTCGACCAGTTCGACGAACCGCACGCCGCGCTGAGCTAGTCGCCGGGCGACCAGGCATTGCCAGCCGAAGCTTTCGGTGTCGCCGCGGTTGATGCCATACAGATCGAGCGTGGCGTCCGACTCTTGCGACAGATCGAAGGCCTCGGGCGCCTCGCTTTGCATGTGAAAGGCCGTCTCGAACGATTGCATTCGCGCGGCCAGGTCCGAAGCATCGGCCCGCTGGTGCAAGTGCCGCCGGTTCAGCTCTGCCGCCAAACTAAGCTCCAGCTCTTGCAAGCCGGCCGCCGAACGCCGCCGTAGATTGGGAATTGGATCGGCGCCGGGCACGACGCGGGTGCCCTGATGATAGGCCGGCAAAAAGTCGTTGGCATAGACCTGCGTGCCCGCATACGACAGGTGCGGCGCCAGCACGATGAACGACGGCAGGTTCTGATTCACCGTGCCCAGGCCGTAGCTGATCCATGCCCCCAGGCTGGGCCGCGAAAAGAAAAACGAGCCGGTGTGCATGGCCAGCGTCGCCTGGTAATGCTCGTTGTCGTCGGATTTCATCGAGCGGATCAGGCAGATGTCGTCCATCTGGTCGCGAAGATGCGGAAACAAGTCGCTGACCAGCGTGCCGCACTTGCCGCCCGGCTTGAAGTCCCACTTGGGGCGCAGCAGCACCCGCTGCTGGTTCGATAGCCCGCCGCCGATGCCGGTCATTTTGCCGTCGGCCTTGTACAGTTCGGGCTTGTGGTCGAACGTGTCCATGTGCGAGACGCCGCCGGTCGAAAACAGAAAGATCACCCGCTTCGCTTTGCCGGGAAAGTGTGGGGCCTTGGGCGCGAGCGGGCCTTGCGCTGGCGAAGCATCGGCCAATAGCTCCGACAGCAGGCCGGGAAAAACCAGCGAGCCGCCCAGCAACGAATGGATGACCTGGCGGCGGTTGGGCGAGTGGTGGAAGGTGCGGTTCATGGTTCTGATCTCATCCTGTCGGAGCATGTTCTCTACACTAACCCGAAGCGCAAGCGAGGAATGCCTCCGGGTAACGCGTTTGCCTCGCTTGCGCTTCGGGTTGGTGTGGAAAGCACCTGCGATAATCTGCGCTTTTGTCAGTATCACGCGGAGCGTGATGTCTACGATGGCTAATCGACATACACAAACTCATTGAGCAACAGCAGCGAACGCACGCAGCTTTGCCAGGCCAGCCGCGTGGTCTGATCGTCGGGCTGCCCGGCGGCTGCTGCGCGGGCCTTGCTTAAGTACGCCTGCACCGCGGCGCGTTCGGCTTCTTCAGGCGGCCGCGCGAACAGCAGCTCATACGCCCGTTCAATCCGAGCGGCGTCGTCGGACCGCTCGTCGATCAGCCGCCCGGCGATCCGCTCGGCCTGCTGGTGGGCGAGCTCGTTGTTCATCAGGTAGAGCGCTTGCAGCGGCGTCGTGCTGGTGGTTCGGGCAGGCGTGCTGGCGCTGGTGTCGGCGCCGTCGAAAATGGCCAGGTACGGATGACGCTGAGTTCGTTGCGTCATCAAGTAGACGCTGCGGCGGCTGATGTCGTAAACGGCTTTGAAGGGATTGTGTTGCGTGAAGTTCCATTCTGTGCTCGGGGGGAATGGATGCGGTCCGCCGGGCGAAACGTCGAGATTGCCTCCCAAAAAGAGCAGCGTATCGCGCAGCGCCTCGGCATCGAGCCGGCGACGTCGAAAGCCTGATAAGAAGTCGTTGTTCGGATCGCCGGCAATCGAAACGGGGTCGTGGACCGCCGCCAACCGGTAAAGGTGCGACGCCATGATCAACCGGTGCATGGCCTTGACCGACCAGCCCGACGCGATGAACCGGCTGGCCAACCAGTCGAGCAATTCCGGGTGCGTGGGCGGTTTGCCCTGCTTGCCAAAATCGTTGGGCGTGGGCACCAGTCCCCGGCCAAAATGATAATGCCACAGGCGATTGACCATCACTCGGGCAGTCAACGGATTCTTCGCGTCGGCGATCCAATCGGCCAACTGCAATCGACCGCTGCCCTTGGCGTCGGGCACCACGAATCCGCCCAAGGCCGTGGGAAACCTCCGCGGCACTTCGGGACCCGCTTTGGCCGGGTCGCCTTTGTACTGGACGCGGGCGTTCTCGATCTTCGCCGCATCGGCCACGGCGTAGGCCCATTCGACCGGAGGCAGTGTCTTCGAATGGTCAACGGCAACCTTGCGGGCGGCCTCGACTTCTTTATTCAACTTGTTTTTCTCTTCTCCGGCGGCCTTGTCGCGCCGCTGCTCCAACTCGCGCACTTGGGAGTCGAGCTGCTGCTGCGTTGCGCGGTGCTCTGCAAGCGCCTGCTGGGCCTGGTCGGCGGAGACGAGCGGCACCAAGTCTCGCTGCTTCTGCTCCAGTTCGATGCCCGGCCACGGGTAGCGCGTGCTGTGGAAGATGCCGTAGAGACCGTAATAATCTTCGGTGGTGAACGGATCGAACTTGTGATCGTGGCAGCGTGCACAGTTGAGCGTCTGAGCCAGGAAGGCACGGCCCAGATTGTCGATCGTGTCTTCGATCGTCAGGTGCTGCGGATAATCGGAGACGCGCGAACCAAATCGCCGCGCGCCCGCCAGATAGCCGGTGGCGATGATCCGTTGCCGGCGCTCTTCGTCATTTGCGCTTGGCATCAAGTCGCCTGCCAACTGCTCGCGCACGAACTGGTCGTAAGGCAAGTCGCGATTGAAGGCATCGATCACCCAGTTGCGATAGCGATACAGTTGAGGAACCGGAAAATCGGAATTGTCGCCGGCAGTGTCGGCATAGCGGACCACGTCGAGCCAGTGCCGGCCCCAGCGCTCGCCATAGCGCGGCGAATCGAGTAGCCGCTCGACGACGCGGGTAAACGCTTCGGGCGAATCGTCGGCGACAAACGCCGCGACTTCTTCGGGCGTGGGCGGCAGGCCGATCAGGTCGTACGTCGCACGGCGAATCAGCGTGCGCTTGTCGGCATCGGCCAGCGGTTGCAGCCCGTGTTCTTCACGCTTCTGGGCGATGAAGCGATCGATGTCGTTATAGGCCCAGCCCGGCTCGGCGATGACCGGCGGCGAGGGATCGGCGATCGGCTGCAGCGACCAGAAGTTGCGGCTCTGTTCCGGATCGCTGGCGTTCTTTTTGGCGTGCGCCACCGCTTGCCGGCGCGGATCGGGCGCACCCATTTTGACCCACGCTTCGAGATCGGCAATTTTCTCGGCTGGCAGTTTTGCCTCGGGCGGCATCTGCAGATCGGGATTTTTATAACCCGCCGCC
>DASVHB010000655.1:0-3685 GCA_036379195.1 Pirellulales bacterium | reverse complement strand
TCATGCGCTCTACCGGGGCGAGCCCGATAGTGGCGGAATAAAAGTAACGACGCCCGGCAGCGCCGACTGCTTCATTCCAGCCCGCCTGCCGGAAAAAAATGTAACCTCGGCCGCGCGTTTTACGGAATACATAATAGAGGGACCGTGTTCGTGCGCGGCGTCGCCGAGAACGCGAAGAAATTTTTCTTGCATTCGTCCAAAGAACGATTATATTCACGAAAGAGCGGGGCCGTGATAGCCCTTTAGTGCTACGTCAAGAAGCGGCGTAAATAAGGACAAAAGCGGTGACAACAGCGAAGTTTGGCGGCGGTCTGGCTGGCACGCCATCCTATGGCACCGCCGCCCCGTGCGCACACTGCGCCGCCGCTCAAGACGTTGCCGAGCTGCCGTCGATGCTGGTCGCCCCCCCCCAACGAAGGGCGCATCGCTTAAGACCTGGTTCGATCTTTACCGCACGATGGCCACGGCGCGCAAGATTGACCGCGTCGAGCTGGACTTGGTTCGTCGCGGGCTGGCGTTTTTCCACGTCGCCGGGGCCGGGCACGAAGCCACGGCTTGCCTGGCGCGGCATCTCACGCCAGACGATTGGCTGCACGTCCACTATCGCGACAAGGCGTTGCTTTTGGCTCGCGGGCTGCCGATCGAAGAGTTTTTCGCCAGCTTGCTCTGCCGCGCCGGATCGCACTCCGAGGGGCGGCAAATGTCGGCGCATCTTTCCGCTCCGCACCTGAACGTACTCAGCCAAACCGGGCCGGTTGGCAATCACGCCTTGCAAGCGGTCGGCGTTGCCGCGGCGCTGACGACACTCCCTCTCCCTCTGGGCCCGCAAGCGGGCGCCCCGGGTCAGGGTGAGGGCGGCATGCGCCAACGGGAGGATGGGCTTCCTAGCCCGTCCAGTACCATGCGCGACCAACGTGACGGCCTGGGAAGGCCATCCTCCCATGACACCGGCGCCCCCATCGTCGTTTGCTCAACCGGCGACGGCAGCACCCAACAAGGCCAATTCCTCGAAGCCATCGCCGAGGCCGTCCGCTGGCGGTTGCCGGTACTCTTCCTCATCGAAGACAATCACCTGGCCATTTCCACGCGCACGCGCGGCAAAACCTTTTTCGACCTGCCGCGCGACTTCGCCCCGCGAGCGTACAGTAGTCCTCTCGCTCCGCGAGAGGGGAACCATCACGCCACCCAGAGGGTACCCGGTGATGCCTACTATGACGAACGCCCGGCCGAAGAGTTTTACGGCTTGCCCATTGTTCGCGTCGATGGCGGCGATGTGCCGGCGGTCGATCGCGTCTTTGAAGAAGTTGTGGCGCGCATGCGTACCGATCCCGCGCCGGCCATCGTGGTGCTCGACGTTGAGCGGTTGACCGACCACTCCAACGCCGACGATCAAAGCCAATACCGCGACCACGACGAGGTGCGAAAGGCCCAGGCCGCCGACCCGCTCCGCCGCCTGGAAGACGTTTTGGTTGAGCACGGCGTTTGTCCTGGTGATCTGCGCGAAATCCGTGCCGACGTCACCGCCCAGGTCGAAGCCGCCGCCGCTCGCGCCCTCGCACTGCCCGAACCGATTGCCTATCAAACTGCCAAACTCCCTCTCCCTCAGGGCCCGCAAGCGGGCGCCCCGGGCTGGGGTGAGGGCGGCATGACGGAAGTTACGTCTGGTGGGCCGACAGACCACCGTAGTCCTCTCGCTCCGCGAGAGGGGAACCACCACGCGGAGCGTGGTGTCTACGGTACGCTCGCAGTTCCGGGCGCGGTTGCCGCCGAAGCCCACCACGAATGCACGGTGGGCAATGCCCACACTGCCTTGCGTGACGGCCTGGGAAGGCCATCCTCCAGTGCCGCTGAGCGAGCCGAATACACCGGCATCAACCGCCAACCACTGACAACGGACCACGGGCCAGCGGCCACCCTAACCATGCGCGAAGCCCTCAACGCCGTGCTTCGCCACCATCTGGCGACCGACGACCGCGTGTTTCTCTACGGCCAAGACATCGAAGACCCCAAGGGCGACGTCTTCGGCGTGACGCGCGGGCTAAGCAGCCAGTTTCCCGGCCGCGTGGTGAACTCTCCTCTGGCCGAAGCGACGATCATCGGCACCTGCATCGGCCGCGCCTTGGCGGGCCAGCGGCCGGTGGCCTTCATACAATTCGCCGACTTTTTGCCGCTGGCCTACAACCAGATCGCCACCGAACTGGCCAGCATGTACTGGCGCACCGGCGGCGATAGTAGTCCTCACGCTCCGCGTGAGGGGAACCATCACGCGGAGCGTGATGCCTACTATGGCTGGCAATGCCCAGTGATCGTGATGATTACCTGCGGCGGCTACAAACCGGGCTTGGGTCCGTTCCATTCGCACACCCTCGAATCGATCGCGGCCCACACGCCCGGCATTGACGTGGTCATGCCCTCCACCGCCGGCGACGCCGCCGGGCTGTTGAACGCCGCCTTCGAGTCCGGCCGTCCGACGCTTTTCTTCTATCCCAAAAGCTGTCTGAATCTGGCCGAGCGTGGCACGTCTGCCGACGTCGAGCGGCAGTACGTGCCGCTGGGTCGTGCAAAACGAGTTCCGATCCAGGCGGAAAGTGTCGCCGTTGCGGGTGCCCCGTCGACAGGCCACCGTAGTCCTCTCGCTCCGCGAGAGGGGAATCACCACGCGGAGCGTGGTGTCTACGGTAGCCGCCCTCACCCTAACCCTCTCCCGGAGGGAGAGGGAACCAATCCCGCCCTCACCCTTGTCACCTGGGGCAACACCATCGACCAATGCCAGCGCGCGGCCAACGCCCTCGCCGCGGCCGGCATCGCCACCGACCTGCTCGACCTGCGTTCGCTTTCGCCGTGGGACGAGCAAGCGGTAATCGCCTCTGCCGAGCGCACCGGGCAGCTCATCATCGTTCACGAAGACAACCACACCTGCGGTTTTGGCGCCGAGGTGGCCGCCACCGTGGCCGAAAAGGCGGCGGTGTACGTAAAGATTCGTCGCGTGACGCGGCCCGACACGTTTGTGCCCTGCAACTTCGGCAATCAACTCGAAATCCTGCCGTCGTTCCAGCGCGTGCTGGAAACCTGCGCCGAGCTTTTGGAGCTTGACGTGCAATGGCAGCCCGACATCGACGACGATCCGACGATCGGCGTCATTCGCGCCACCGGTTCCGGGCCGGCCGACGATCGCGTGGAGATCGTCGAAATGCGTGTCGCCCTCGGCGACCGGATCGCCACAGGTCAGGTTGTGGCGATTGTGGAAGCGGCCAAGAGTGTGGTTGACGTGGTATCGGACATTTCCGGCACGGCCATCGAAATCCTCGCCGCGCCTGGCGACCGCGTTGCCGTCGGGCAGCCGCTTATGCGGCTTTCCCTGGAGGATGGGCTTCCCAGCCCGTCCCGTAAATCTCAAGAAGCTCCCTGCATCCATGAGAACCCCGGCGTACCGATCCTCCGTAGGGTGGGCATTGCCCACCATGAACCCACGGTGGGCAATACCCACCACAAATCAATGGTGGGCAATGCCCACCCTACGTTCGCCGCCGACTGCGGCAGCGTCTCCGTGGGGCGGCTTGCCAAGCCGTCTGAAGCAAGCGACGGCCTGGCAGGTCGCCCTACGGATCGAAACTCGCCCAAACGTAATGAAACGCAAGCGGTCGTTTCGATCACCGTCGTCGCGTGGGTGATTCGCCTAGTCGCG
>DASVHB010000654.1:0-4357 GCA_036379195.1 Pirellulales bacterium | reverse complement strand
TGCCGGTGCGACTCGAACACCGCCACGATCATTTCGGTGGCGCCGCGGGCTTCGTAGACGCTCGACAGCGGCTGGCGGTTCTCTTCAATCGCTTGCAACAGATCGAGCACGGCGGGCCGATGGCGGTTCTTCAACGCATCGTCTACGAGCGGTTCGGGCTGGCCAACGCCGGCCGACGATACGTCTTGCCAGGCCGCCTTGCTGCGGCCCGGCGACCAGCTCGGGTCGCCCAGGTACTTGACCGAGGGCATCGTGCCTTCCAGAATCTCGATGATCCCTGAAGATCCATAGATCGTCAGCCCGTAACGCGATGGCTTGCCGGCTGCGTTTTTGACCGATTCGAAATACGCCGTCGATCCGTCGGCCAGGCCATACATGGCGCTGACCGAGTCGCCGGCCAAGGGGCCGATGCCTTCGGATCCCTCGGCAACGTCGGCCTTCGTCACCAGTCGGCCATTTTGCATCACCCGGGCAAAGCACCACGCCGGATGTCCGCCGATCGCGCGAATGGCGTCCATTACGTGCGTGCCGAGCACCCACAGGTCTTCGCCGCCGCCGCGGCGGTCTTCCTTGCCGCGCCCGCGATATTCGAGTACGCGGCCGATGGCGCCCTCGGAAATCAGTCGCTTGACCGTTTGCAGCTTGGGGCTGTATCGCGTCGGATGAGCCAGCGCCAGCTTCACGTGCGTCCGCTCGCAGGCATCGACCATCTCGTCGGCTTCGGCCAGCGTGCGGCAAAACGGCTTTTCCATGTAAACGTGAACACCGCGCTCGGCGGCGGCCACCGCCATGTCGCGATGCTGGTCGAGCCAACGCTGGCCGACCACCACAATGTCGGGCTTGGCCTGGTCGAGCATCTGCCGATAATCGGCAAACGCACGATCGACGCTCAGCTTTTTGGCGGTGGCGGCCAGGCCGGTTTTATCGTCGTCGGCCACGGCCACGATCTGGCAGTTTGGCAGATGCCAAAACGCCTCGTCCATGCCGTGGCCGTAGTCGCCGCGGCCCGTGCGTCCGATGACTGCAATGCGGTAAGAAGACATGAGCGTAAGACGCGAGTTATGATGGCGGAACCGGGGACTGGTGCCCGGCATCGAGGGTAGCACTAGCCTGGGGCGAAGGCAAGAAAGTCAAAACGCAAAATGCAAAATGCAAAACCGAGAAAGGAACGGCAACCGTCATGGATATCAGCCGCTGGCGCACGCCGGCATCTGCCCTCGATTTCATTCAGTTCACGGACCATGCTCTCGTTCGCCATCGTGTTGCTGGCCGCTGACTGCGGCCTCGCTGACGATCGCTATTTCGCCATTCAAGTGGTCGATGATCAAACCGGCCGCGGCGTGCCGCTGGTCGAACTCGAAACGGTCAACCACGTGCGGCTGGTCACCGACAGCGCCGGACGCGTGGCCTTTGCCGAACCGGGCTTGATGGACCAGATCGTCTTTTTCTTGGTTCGCAGCCACGGTTATGAGATTCCCAAAGATGGTTTTGGCTATGCCGGCGTGCGATTGCAAACCGCCGCGGGCGGCTCGGCCACCATCAAGCTCCAGCGCCGCAACATCGCCGAACGGCTGTATCGCGCCACGGGCCAGGGCATCTATCGCGACAGCGTATTGCTGGGCGAGCGCACGCCCATTGCCCAGCCTCTGCTCAGTGCTCAAGTGGCCGGTCTCGATTCGGTGCAGGCGGCCGTTCACGGCGGACAGATTTACTGGTTCTTTGGCGACACCTTACGGCCGGCTTACCCGCTGGGCCATTTTGGCACGGCGGGGGCGACATCGCGGTTGCCCGGCGGCGGTGGTCTCTCGCCCGATCGCGGCATCGACTTCGATTTCTTCCGCGGCGACGACGGCTTCAGCCGGCCCACCTGCGATTGGAAGACCCAGCACCCGGTGTGGATCGACGGGCTTTTGAGCGTCGACGACGAGTCCGGCGAGCCGCGGCTGCTGGCCCATTATTCGATCATGAAAAGTTTAGGCGAGCGGCTCGAGCACGGATTGGCGCGGTTCGACGAAGAGAAGCGAGCCTTTGAAAAACTCCGCGTACTCGATCTGAGCCAGCCGTGGCAATGCCCGCGCGAACATCCGGTGCGCGTCAAGACGGACGACGGCGAGTTCTTCTATTTTCTCACGCCTGATTCGCTGGTGCGCGCGCCGGCCCGTTTTGAGGCGCTGACAAAACCCGAGAACTACGAGTGTTTCAATTGCCTGGCCGACGGGGCGTTGGAGTCCGCCGCGCCACTGCTGCGCGACGCCAATGGAAAGCTGCGCTACCGGTGGACCAAACACGCCCCGCCCGTCGGTCAGCTTGCCGAGCGCCGTTTGCTGCGTTCCGGCAAGATCAAGCCCGACGAAGCTCACTGGCAGGTGGCCGATGCCGCGGGCAAAACGGTGCAAATGCACAACGGCTCGCTGACGCGCAACGAATATCTGGGCAAATGGCTGTGGCTGGCGGTCGAGAGCGGCGGCACGTCGCCGCTGGGCGAGGTATGGCTGGCGGTGGCCGACTCGCCCGAAGGCCCTTGGCGACAGGCGACGAAGATTGTCACCCACGACCGATACAGTTTTTACAACCCGGCGCACTTGCCGTTCTTCGACGAGCAGGAAGGCCGGATCATCTACTTCATGGGCACGTATGCCGAGACATTTTCCGGCAATCCCGTAGCCACGCCGCGCTACGATTACAACCAGATCGTCTATCGGCTCGATCTGGCCGACCCGCGACTCGGCCCCGAGTGACCGGCACCGTTTCTCCAAACGGCTAACGAGAAGGTAGCCCGCACGTTCGACGTCTAATCGGTTTTGACGTTCAAGATCCGTAACGGCCCGTAGGATGACCTTCCTAGGTCGTCCGTTCCGCCCTCGGAGTTCAATGGGCGACCTAGGAAGGTCGCCCTACGATGCCATGGTGCGAAAACGATCGTGGTGCGGCAAATGGTGGGACTCGCTGCGCTCGGCCCACCCTACAAACATCCGGCCCGCATACGATGGCCAGAGCATGGCGCGTCACGCCTTGCGGCCGAGCATCCAATCGAGCGCGTCGGAGGCCTGATAGACCAACGCCTCGGGGTAATGTTGGAACGGATGAAAATACTCAAACGTCAGGTAGCCGTCGTAGCCCGTCTGGTCGAGGGCCTCCATCACGGCGGGCCAGTTCGTGGTGCCGTCGAGCAGCGTGCGAAAGGTGTTGAGATTGAACTCGTGCGTCCGCTTGTCCCACTCTTTGAAGTGCACGTTCTTGATCCGCTCGCCCAGCATCGCAATCCAGTGCTCGGGAAATTGGTACTGCATGATGTTGCCCGTGTCGAAGTGAACGCGCACGTGCGGGCTTTGAAAATGATCGACAAATTCGATCATCTCTTGCGGGCTGTAAAGATAGCCGTTGGCAAAGATGTTTTCGATGTTGAGCGTAACGCCCGCCTTTTCGGCGTCGGGCAGCAGTTGGCCGATGGCTTCGCGGGCGCGGCGGTCGCACACATCGTTGGGCACCGGCTCGATGCCTTCGATCCAGGGGATATAGACGGCGCCGGGCACCACCAGCAGGTTGTCGGTGCCCAGTTGTTCGGCGGCGGCGATCATCTGCCGGGCTAGCTTCAGTCCCTGCTTGCGTCGCTCGGCGTCGTTGGCCGTGAGCGAGTAGGGCCAATACAAAAACGAGCAGACGCCGCTGATGGCGATGCCCACTTTGCGGGCCAAGGCGTCGATGGCCTCGATCTGCTCAGGCGTCGATTCGGCGGAAAACTCGCCCTCCAAGGCAAAGTTGATTTCCACCGCGTCGAAACCCGCGTCCTTGGCCAGGTGCAGACAATCGGCCAGCGACATTTGCTGGGGATAAGGAAAGGCCCACAGGTTGATCGACTTTTTCATGTCATAGCGCTTGGCCGCTTTCGGCGAGTCGGACTTGGCCGGGCGATCGTCGTCGTCGCCGCGCAGCAGCCCTTGAGCGGCCAGAAAGGCCGGGCCGAACGCGGCCGTGTAAGCCAGCAGCTCGCGGCGGCCTAGAGGCGTGGAACCAGCAGCATGCGATTGACGGTTTGAACGAGGCGAGAGACGCGTGGGCCTGTGCATGAGACGCTCCGGCAAGGTGGGCCGCGTAGGCGGGCGGGAAAACATCAGCCGACATTGTTCGTATCAATGTACGAAACCGCGTCCCGCGCTGGAAGCAGGTGGCGGAACGCCATGCAAGCCGGGCATCATGGCGGGTGGACGATCGAGGTTGGTGGCCGGGGCAGAGCCGCGGCGTAATCGGCCGGTTGTTGCCATGCGTCGGTCACGCCGCGGTGATGCCCCGGTTCCGAATGCACCGGGGCATCGCCAAGGCTCTGCCTGGGCTGCGCAAAATTTGTGACTACGGTCAC
>DASVHB010000653.1:0-2756 GCA_036379195.1 Pirellulales bacterium | reverse complement strand
CCGATCGGTTACCACACGTTGAATCCGCCCCACGCGCCGTAGCTCGGGCTGCTGAAGTAACCCGCGCCGAACGCCGGCACATAGCCATACGAGTAATTGGGGAAATATCCATAGCCGTAGCCGACCCCGCGGTAACCATATCCAAACGCGGGGTAGCCCCCAAGGCCGCCGTAGCCGTAACCATACGGATAACCGACGCCGCGGTAGCCCCCGAAACCGTAGCCGCCAAAGTTGCCGATCTGTGCGCCGTGGTGATGATGGTGGTGCGCCAGGGCGGTTTGTCCGGTGCCGAACAACAAAACGGCCAACAGCGCCAAGGGCAATGCGTAGCGAGTGATGCGGGTCATGGCTGCCTTCCTTTCAATCCTTTCTCAGGACGTATGGTTCGTCGAACGTTGGGCAGGTCGTTGTGAGGTGCCTCGTTCGAGATTCCCTAAAAGGCAAGCGGCGTGCCACGGCGAACTGCCCGCGCCGGAAGCGTGATTTTGCGGCAAATCGCATACATCCGGACGCGCGACGCCGATTAAACCCCGGCAAGCCCTGTCATCGAAACGACAACACTCGCAGCGGTTTTGACAATGCTACCCGCGCCCTTCGGCCAGCAGAGCCACGCCGGGGCGGCCCGCGTCGCGGCAAGCACGATAGTGCTCGACGATCCGCTCGGCGGCGTCGGGCTGGCCGAGCAAGACATAATCGAGCCCCCAAGCCCGAAGCACTGGCTCGGTGAACTGCCGGGCCGAATCGGTCGAGCCCGCGAGCAAATAACTGCGATAGCCGACGATGGCGTACAAGGGCAGCCCCAGGTCGTACAATGCGTTGCGCATCGAGTCGCCCGACTCAAACAACCCCGTGCATTGCATGACGACCACCGGCTGTCCGCCGCCGAGGTGCAGCCCGGCGGCCAAGGCCCAGGCCTCGCCCTCGCGGCACACGCGAATCAACCGGGGAGAGGCGGCGCCCGCCAGGGCTTGTTCCCATTTGCCCAGCGTCGAGTCGGGCAGCCATACAACGTGCGTGATGCCCAGGGTCTGAAAGACGGCGAGTGCTTGAGGCCCGGTGAGCATGGCAGGTTCGGGGAAATCAGGGTGGAGTATTTCAACAACCGTTCGGGCCAAACGATTCTAGCCGCTTCCTTGCCCTCAAGCGAGCTTCCGGTTCGCTTGGGTAATGTATTCATAGCGTGTTGCTGGGCGCTAGCCGTGTGGCAAAGCCGCCCTCGGCTGTGTGCCTCGTCTACGCCGCCGTAGGCGGCGAATCACAGCCGAGGGCGGCTGTGCCACATGGATTCCACTGAGTCGGCGGCAAAACATTATTCAGTCACCGCCTTCGCTCGGATTGCATTTTCGATGCATCACACCGATACTCAAGTGGGCGTTCTGCGACATCGTTGACTCAAGGCGGCTGAATCGCTTTCTCATGGCTTACCGCTGGTCACTTGCCGTCGTTCTGGTGTCTGGTGCGATTTGGACAGCGTCGGGCCAGCATGGCACATCGTCGCCTCCAACCGCCGGACGTTCGCAGCCGAACCGATCGCAGCTCGACGGCTTCCTCGAATCGCACTGCGCGGCGTGCCACGACCGGGAAACCAACAGCGGCAACCTCGCCTTGGCCGAGCTAGACCGCGACCACATCGCTCGCAACGCCGAGGCTTGGGAAAAGGTGATCCGCCAGCTCACCACGCGGCAGATGCCGCCGAACGATTCGCCCCGGCCAACGGAGAGCGACTACGATGCCGCCATCGCCTATCTGGAGTCGGCGCTCGACGCGGCTGCGCAACACGAGCCGCATCCGGGTCGCACCGCCACTTTTCGGCGGTTGAATCGAACAGAGTATCAAAATACCATCCGCGATCTACTGGCACTCGACATCGACGCATCGGCCTGGTTGCCCGCCGATGAATTGAGCCACGGCTTTGACAACATCACGGTGACCGACCTCTCGCCATCGCTGTTGAGCCGCTATCTGTCGGCAGCCCAAAAAATCAGCCGGCTGGCCATCGGCGCGGCGCAGCAAGCGCCGGACGGTGAAACTTTTCGCGTTCGTGCCGATGTGACGCAGGACGCGCATTTACCCGGCTTGCCGCTGGGCACGCGCGGCGGCCTCGCCACGAACTACCATTTTTCGCAAGACGGCGAATACGAGATTCAGGTCCACTTGATGCGCGACCGGAATGAAGAAGTGGAAGGTCTGCGCGAACCGCACGAGCTGGAAATCGCCCTCGACCGGCGGCGCATCGAGCTTTTCACGATCGAGCCGCCCCCGCGCGGCGAAAGCGATCGTGCCGTCGATGCCAATCTGACAGCGCGGACCAAAGTGCAAGCGGGTCCGCATCGCCTGACGGTGGCCTTTTTGAAGAAACCGTCATCGCTGCTCGAGACCGAACGCCAGCCGTTGAACGTGCATTTCAATTATTACCGGCACCCCAGAATCGGGCCGGCGGTGTATGAAGTGTCGATCGTGGGGCCGTTCGAGGCGACCGGTCCTGGCGACACGCCCAGCCGGCGGCGGATCTTCACCTCGCTTCCCACCGGCCCCAATGACGAGGAAGCATGTGCCCAACGTATTCTGGCCACTCTGGCCCGGCGTGCCTTTCGGCGCCCGGTCACCGAAGACGACCTGAAAGCGCCGCTGGCGATGTACCGGCAAGGACGATCGGAAGGCGGTTTTGAGTCGGGCATCGAGCTGGCGCTGAGTGGCATTTTGGTGAATCCTCATTTTCTGTTGCGCATCGAGCGCGATCCGGCGGGGAGCTCGGC
>DASVHB010000652.1:0-6616 GCA_036379195.1 Pirellulales bacterium | reverse complement strand
TCGGTGGCTTCGAAATGAACGGTGTGCGCGCCGTCCGCCGTGCCATCGCGCGCCAGTGCCGTGGTGAAGCTGAAATTGCCAGAACTATCGAACGTCACGGGAGAGTAAGCTCCGCCGTCGACCGATTCGCTCAGCGACGCCACGCCGTCGGTGGCATCGCTGACCTTGCCGACGATCGTTTCATTGTGGTTGGTCAGCACGCCGGAAGCGGGGCTGGTTATCGCGATCGTGGGCGGCACGGTGTCGAGCGTGAACGCCAGGTTGGCCACACTCGAAGTGTTGCCCGCGTTGTCGGTGGCTTCGAAATGAACGGTGTGCGCGCCGTCCGCCGTGCCATCGAGCGCAAGCGCGGTGGTAAAGCTGAAATTGCCCGAGCTGTCGAACGTCACGGGGGAGTAAGCGCTGCCGTCGACCGATTCGCTCAGCGACGCCACGCCGTCGGCGGCATCGCTGACCTTGCCCACGATCGTTTCATTGTGGTTGGTCAGCACGCCGGAAGCGGGGCTGGTGATCGCGATCGTCGGCGGCATGGTATCGAGCAAGACGGCCGTGGAAACGATCGTTTGCTGGTCGAAGCGCAGCGATGCGCGAACCTGGAGCGTGTTTGGGCCTTCAGCCAGCGCCGCGGGTAGGGAAAAATCGCCCGAGCTTCCAGCGATCGTTTGGCCTTCATCAAAGAGCGCGTCGGCGCCGGTTTCGAGAGCGACAGCCGCACCAGGGCTTGTTGTTCCGGTGATCGTGCTCGCGGGCTGGTTGGTGACCAAACCGCCGTTGGCAAGCGTCTTCGACGCCGGAACCAGGCTGGTTGCCAAGCTGATCGGATTGTTGAATGTCGCGTCGATTTGCAGTTTGGCGTTGCCGCTGTCGTTCAGGCCATCGAGGATGTCTTCGTTGATGAACCCGGCCGCGGCGGGAGCGATGAGGACGGCGTTTCCAGCCAGGTCGAGCTTCGCCGCCGGCGCATAAACGGTGCCGGTGATTGTGGCGCTAGCAGCCCCGCTGACGGTGATCCGCTTGGTGTTCGCACGGTCCTGAAACAGCACGATATCGTGATACGTGCCGTCGGTGGGCGGCGCGAGGCGAAGGCTGCCGTTGCCGCTGAGGTGGATGGACCCCGCGTTGTCGTTAAAGATCGTTACGCCATCACCGACGATGCTTGCCTGGCCCGACACCGACAGGCCGCCGCCCTTCAAATAATACAAGCCGGGCAGCAGGGTGATTGCGCTGTTTCCCGAAGCGCTGATGCCGCCAACGTAGGTGCCGGGCGAAAGCGTAAGGGAATCGTTGCCGGCGGCCTTCACCGCGGCAAGGGTGCGCGAAGGTATCGCCGGCGTCGGCAGACCCGACAGAGGGTCGGCTACCACCGAGGCGCCACTGTGGACGGTCGCGGTGACGCTTGCCAAACCGGTGGTGAACAGGCCGGGGGTTCCGTGAACATCGAGCTCGGCGGCATCTACGCGCCCTCTACCGTTGGCGACTGCCGCGAGGGGACTGATTGAATCGACGACAATCGAACCGCCGTTGACGGCGATTTCGGCATTGCCGCTCACGTCGAGGCTGCCCTTGTCGGCGGGATCCACCAGGAGCACCGCCGGGATGGCGGCCGAACCGCTCGCGCCGCCACCACCGGAACCGCCGCCACCTGCCGCCCGGTGCAGGTACTCCAACGAGCCGATCAGCTCGGCGATCAAATCTTCGTCGCTCACTCCGTGGGCCAACTGATTGATCCAAAAGCTCAGCTCACTGGCGCCGGCGGTCCGACCTACGAAGCGTTGATAATCGGCCTGGATGCGTTCGCTCTCTTGCTCCGGGCTGGTGGCAAAGGCGTAAGCCACCGTCGAGAGGCCGGCCCCCGCCTTCAATTGGTTCGTCCAATAGCTGTCGCCCCCGTTATCAGCCGGTCGGCCTAAAACGCTCACATAAATGGCATTCAGCCACAGTTCATCGCCATCGCCCGCGTTTGCGCAGAACTCCTCGGAACCGAGCAAATCCGCTTCGAGCTGCTCATCGCTCAGGCCAGCGTGCAGTTTTGCGGTCCAGTAGGCCAATCCGCCGGCGTCGGGCAGCCGCGCCAAATCGTTCTGATAGGCGGCGCTGATGACGATCGAGTCGTATTCGTCGCTATGCGTAAGCGCTTGAGCAATGGCGACTTGGGACGTACCTGAATTGAGCCGGGCGGCCCAATAGGCCAATCCGCCGGCATCGGCGGGGCGCCCCAGCAAGTCTTGATACGCCTGATTGACGAAGGGTTGGTTTCCGGCGGAACCCACCTTGCCGCTCGTGATGAGCAAATCAGAAGTCGCGGTGTCTGAAGTCAAAAGAACTCGCGACTCCAAAGCCTCTTTACGCGCGACGCGCAGCTTCGGCGACCGCGAGGTGAGTCGGCCATTTCGGCGCATGATCATGGTAATGCCTCAGACGAGGAGTTCGGAACGAAGCCGGGGCGGATTGCCCCGCTTATAGTGCGACAACCGACCGCACTTTCCCCGAACGTTTTTTTGGCTGAGGGCGCAGCCAAGCCGCCCCTCCAAGTCGCCGAGGGAGGAGAGGATTCTAAAGCGGCAAGCGCAGCGTAAAGGTGGCCCCGCGCTCGGCTTCGCTTTCAACCTCGATGATTCCACCGTGATTGGTGATAATGCGCCAGCATTTGGCCAATCCCATGCCCAGGCCGCGACCCGCGCGACGACCGGAATAAAACGGGTCGAACAGATGCCGGCGCGCCTCGGCGGAAATGCCGGGGCCCGTGTCGCGGATGGTGATCACCGCCTGCTCCCGACCATCGCCGCCGCCGCTGGTCCGCTGCAGTTCGACGATGAGCGTGCCGCCGCGGCCCATCGCGTTCAAGGCGTTGTCGAACAGCGCGCGCAGCGCCACTGCGAGCTGCACCGCGTCGGCGACCATCTCAAGGCACGCGTTTTCGCCGGTTCGCTGGACGGCGGTGTTCCGCTCTGCGAATTTGCCCGCCAAATCTGAGAGCGCTTCGTTGACCACCGCCGCCAAATCGCAGCGGCTCGTTAGGGGCCTGGGGGGCCGGGCAAAGAGCATCATGTCCGAGATCATCTCGAACACGCGCATCGCCTGGCTATTCATCACCGCCAACTCGCGGCGGCGCTCGGCGTTGGTTTCGTCGGCAATTAGCAGTTGCGCTCGCCCGGCGATGACCGCCAGGGGGTTGTTGATCTCGTGCCCGGCGCCGGCGGCGAACTCGGCCATCGCCTCCAGCTTTTCGGTTTCGAGCCGCTGGTCGAAATGATCGCGCAGCTCCGCGAGGCGCGCCATCGATCGGGAAAGTTGCGGCAGAGCAAAGGCCAGGGCGTGATCGCCGGCCGTGGCCGACCTCGTTTGCTGGTCGCTAGGTTGGCCGCCCTCGAAGACGGCTTGCCGCGCCCGATGCACGCAGCTCGCAATGCCCTGTGCCCCGTGCGGGGACTGGCAAACCTCCTCCTGCGCCGCCGCCAACCAGTCAGGCAGAGCTGTCCGAATGGTGGGACCACCTACAGAGAGACGATGATCTTCGTCGAGCTTCCACCAATCGTCGGCCGCGTGCAGCAAGCCGAGCAAAAACGCCTGGTCGGCCAGCCCCGCGCCGTTGGCGAACTCGCTTGCTCGCGTTGCCACGGCCAGACTCTGCGACCACAGCCGGTCGTAACGATCGTTCCAGTCGCGATCGCTCGGCGTCGGCGCGGCGCCTTCCGGCCACCGCAGCACACGCGTCGCGTTGCGCGCAAGCCACACGGCCAGCGCGTCGAGCGTTTTTAGTTCGCGCGAGCCCAATTGCGCCGCGCGGACCAACGTCCACAACGCCAAGGGCGGATCGACCGCGAGCGCCTGCCGCGCAGCCGCCACCGCATCGCGGCAAGCGTCATCGACGAGCAATGCCGCCAGAGCGGGCGCCGAGCGACTGGCTAGCGGCAAACGCCACGGGCGACCATCGACATCAAGGGCGGGCAACCAAAGCATGCGACTGAATTCAGTGCCCGTAGCTGATCGTCGCGCACCGCCCACCATGTTGGTGGGCAATGCCCACCCTACCTCCAAGCCGCGATGACGAAGCTACGCTGGCCACACGCGCCGGGGCTACCGGACCGCCGCGGCTTCCAGCTCTAACAATTGGCACATCCGGTCCAGCAGCGCCTCGACCTCAAACGGCTTGTGCAAAAAGTCGTTCGCGCCCGAGTCGCGCAGGTCTTCGATCTTGTCCTCTTCGACCATGCCCGAGATGCAGATGATCCGTACCTCGTCCATCGTGCTGTCGCTGCGCACCCGCTGGCAGACTTCCTTGCCGTTGATATCAGGCAGCATGACGTCGAGCACAATCAGGTCGGGGCGATATTCCTTGACCATCATGCCGGCGTCGAAGCCGTTGTTGGCGGTCCGCACCTCAAACCGGCCGTCGCGCTCCAGAACGTCGGTGATCAACTCCACCAGGTCCTGATCGTCGTCGACCAGCAGAATCTTGCGCTTGCCGCTTTCCAGCGCGTCGGTCGGAATGCCGTTGTCGCGCATAAAGTGGAATAACTGATCGCGGGGAATGCGGCGGAACCGGCTGCCGGGCACGCGAAAGCCCTTGAGCTGTCCCGAGTCGAAGCAGCGAATGATCGTCTGCTGACTGACCTTGCAAATCTTGGCCGCTTCACCCGTCGTAAACACCGTTTTCATACGTGCGAACCACCCTTCTTCCTAGCCGATGGTGAGGCTAGTCTCAGCGGGACTTGCCACCGGTCTGCCCACGTGACAGACAGCCGCAAGTTCCTAATCCTCCATGTACGCCAAAACCACGTAGCCCTGAGCTCGCTTTGCCCCGTAAATCCTTTACAACCCTGCCTTTGCACATTCGGTAGGCTTCTCCATGCCTGCCCGGCTTACCGAATTTGCCAAGCGCGGGGAATTATATCGCCATGCCGAATTAGGTCAATACCGATCTCGACGACGTAAGCAAGGCGATGGCAATGGGTTATGTATTTCGCCTGCTCGGCACAGTGGAAATTCCGCAGTGCTTTTCAGCGAAACGGCTTCCAAGACCGTGCCAGACCCCGCGCGTAATTTAGGCGGCCTTGGCGAAGAAGTAAAAACATGGCCGACGCGTAAACCGCAGCATGAATTCAACGCACTACCCCTGTTTACCGCGGCCTTCGAGGTGCACCATCACCAGGGCCACATCGGCGGGCGTAATGCCGCTGATGCGTCCCGCCTGCGCCAGATTGGCCGGGCGTACGCGCGCAAACTTTTCGCGGGCTTCGGCGCGCAACTGCCTGATCGAGGCGAAATCGAAACTGCTGGGAATCCGCTTCTCCGACAGCCGCCGCTGCCTCTCAACATCGATGTCTTCGCGGGCCAGATAGCCAGAGTACTTGGCGTCGCACAGCACTTGCTCGGCCACTTCGCGCGAGACCGCCGCCAGCTCGGGCAGACGCGCCGCCACGTCTTGCCAGCAGCTTTCCGGCCGGCGCAAAAGCTTCGCCAGCGTCATCTGCTCGTGCCGCGTGCTTTCTAAAAGCTGGCGGATTTGCACAATCTCCGCTTCCTTGCGCTGGAAACGAGACCATCGTTCGTCGTCGATCAACCCCACCTGGCGGGCCAGCGGGGTCAGCCGGCGATCGGCGTTGTCATGCCGCAGCCGCAGGCGATATTCGGCGCGACTGGTGAACATGCGATAAGGCTCGTCGACGCCGCGGGTCACCAGGTCGTCAATCAAGACGCCGATGTAGGCCTGATCGCGCGCGAGCACCAGGCCATCGGCGTCGGCGTCGCCACGGGCGACCAGGGCGGCGTTCACCCCCGCCATCAGGCCTTGGGCGGCGGCCTCTTCATAGCCGGTGGTGCCGTTGAGCTGCCCGGCGAAATAAAGGCCCCGCACCAGCTTGGTTTCCAGCGTGGGTCGCAACTGGTCGGGCGGAGAATAGTCATATTCCACCGCGTAGCCGTAGCGCATGATCTCGGCCCGCTCCAGTCCGGGGATGTGCCGAAACAGCGCATCTTGCACGTCGCGCGGCAGGCTGGTCGAAATGCCGTTGACGTACACTTCGAGCGTCTGCCGGCCCTCGGGTTCGAGAAACAACTGGTGCTGCTCTTTGTCGGCAAAGCGCACCACCTTGTCTTCGATCGACGGGCAATAGCGCGGCCCGCCGCAGCGGATCTGCCCGGTATACATAGGCGCCCGATGCAGATTGGCGCGGATCAACTCGTGAACCGCTGAGTTGGTGTGAGTGATCCAACACGGTGTCTGTTGAGGAGCGAAACGCTCGGTGACGAAGGAAAATGGCTGCGGATCGTCGTCGCCGGGTTGCAGTTCGGTCCGAGCGTAGTCGATGGTGCGGCCATTCAATCGCGGCGGCGTGCCGGTCTTAAATCGGGCCAGGCGAAAGCCGAGCCGGGCCAGGGCCTGCGAGATGCCGGCGGTGGTGCCCTCGCCCGCGCGGCCGCCGGGCGTTTTCGCTTCGCCGGTGTGCATCAGGGCCTGCAAGAACGTACCGGTGGTCAGCACGACCGCCGAGGCCCGATACACGGCGTCGCCGCGGACGCGAACGCCGGCGATGCGCGGATCGTTGCCAGATTGGTCGACGATCAGGTCTTCGACGACTTCTTGTCGCAGCGAAATGCCAGGTTGCGATTCCAT
>DASVHB010000651.1:0-4720 GCA_036379195.1 Pirellulales bacterium | reverse complement strand
GACAGCTCGACTGGGGGCTGCTGGGCGACCAGCGGAATCAGGGCATTATCAACTGGGTGGCCGACATCAACCGTGTTTACCGTGAGCAGCCGGCTCTGCATGAAAAAGACGTACAGCAAGGGGGCTTCGAATGGATCGACTGCTGCGACACCGAAGCCAGCGTGCTCAACTACATTCGGCGGGGCAAAAGCGATCCGTTGGGCGTGGTGGTGGTGTGCAATTTCACACCGGTGCCGCGGCACAATTATCACTTGGGGGTGCCCGCCGGCGGTTATTGGCGCGAGATCGCCAACAGCGACGCGGTCTATTACGGCGGCAGCGGCATGGGCAATCTGGGCGGCGCCGAGACGGTGCCCATTGCCGTTCACGGGCGACCGCACTCGCTGACCGTCACGCTTCCCCCGCTGGCGATGTTGGTATGGAAGCACGCATCGTAGGTAAACGTCCGGCCGTTCCTTAGTAGCTCAGCCTGGCCGGCGCCGATCGTTCGATGGGCACTTCGAACAAGCGGGGGACGTCGCCGGCCAGCGATTCGGCGACGCGTTGACTTACTTCGTCCGGTTCGCTCACCCGATGTGCCTCGACGCCCAGCGCACGCGCCATCCCGACCAGGTCAAGCTCCGGCCCGGTGAGATCGAAACCTTCGTACCGTCCGGCCAGGGCCTGGGGCAGGCCCAACTGCTGAGCGCCGACTTTCAGAATCTGGTATTGCGCATTGTTGGGAATGACAAAGGTTACGGGCAGCCGGTACCGCGCGGCGGTCCAAAGTCCCTGGATACCGTACATCGCGGCACCCTCGCCCAGCAGTGCCAACACCGGCCGGTCGGGCCAGGCCAGTTTGACTCCCAAAGCGCAACCGAGGCCCCAGCCCAATGCCCAACCGCGATGGGCAAAATAGCCCGAAGTGTTCTTGAGAGCGCCTAGCCGCTCGAAATACGTGTTCGTCGTGGTCACGGCCTCTTCGATCACGGCGACATTTTCGGGCAACACGCGGGCCAGGCTCGACATCAAGGTCAAGGGCGTCAGGGGCCGGCGGCCGCGTTCGGCCTCGGCACGGTCGCCAAGCTGCTGCTGCGCTGCGCGGCGCGACTCGCCACGCTCGTGAAGTCGTGCACGGGCGGCTTGGCCCGCGGCTGGCGCCTGCAATTCATCGACCAACGACACCAACTCGGCCAGTCCCGCTTGCGGATCGCCGATCAGTCCAACCTCCAGCGGATAGTTCTTGCCAAGCTGCCAAGGATCGTGTTCCAGATGAATCAACTTGAGATGCTCGGGCATCGCGCGGGCCGGCTCGAAATACACGTATTGCCGCAGCAGGTCCATGCCGACCACCAGCAGTACGTCGAACTCGTTCAGCCGCTGGCGCACTTCGGGCGACCACAGCGGCAGGGCATGGGCATACAGCGGATGGTCGGCGGGGAAGCCCAGGCGGCCATGCGTCGTGCCCGACTCGGTAAAGACCGCGGCGCCCAATCGCTCAGCCAAAGCCACCACTTCGCCCACGGCATCGGCTTCGACCACCCGGCTGCCGGAAAGGATGGCGGGGTTGCGCGCCGCCGCCAGCAATTCGGCGGCGCGGCGCAGCGCGGCCCGCGGCGGACGCACGCGCGCATCGGGCAGGGCCGGCAGCGTCAGATCGAGCGGGCCGATTTCGCTTTGCAGGTCGATCGGCAGCGAGAGAAACACCGGGCCGGTCGGCGGTGTCAGCGCTGTTTGAATCGCACGTCGCACGGCACTGGGCAGATCTTCGAGGCGCTCGATTTCGGCCGCCCATTTGGTCCAGGGACGAACCACCGAGACCATGTCGGACCAGAGAATCGGCTCTTCAAACTTCAACCGGCGGTCTTGTTGGCCGGCGGTCACCAACAGCGGTGTGCCGGCCCGATAGGCGTTGTAGAGCATGCCCATGCCGTTGCCCAGACCGCAACTGATGTGCAGATTGACCACACCGAGCGAACGCGAGGCCTGAGCGTATCCGTCGGCCATGGCCACCACCGGCACCTCTTGCAGCGCGAGCAAATACTGAATGCGGCGGTCGGCGGCCAAGGCATCCATCAAGGGCAGCTCGGTCGTGCCCGGATTGCCAAACAGATACTTCACGCCGGCCGCCACGAGCATGTCGATCAGCGCCTGCGCTCCGCTGGTAGTCGCGAGTGTCATTGCACATGCCCCTGCGTGACTTGCATGAAGACGTCCTCGAGCGAGCGTATTTGGCTGCCAAACGCCACGACGCGGAAGCCCGACTCGATCATGGATTTCAACAACGCCGCTTGCGCCGCGCCGTCGCCATCGTGTAAAAAGGCCGCCGAGCAGCCTTCGACGCGCACCTCGCTGACGCCGGTTTGCTGCGAGAGCCAATTGGCCAGGCTGGCGGCGGCGTCGAGCAGCCGCACCACGACGCGGCTCATTTGGTGTACCTGCTGGCCGCGCTGGATTTCTTCGACGCTGCCCACCGCCAACAATCGGCCTTGTTCGATGATGCCCACCACGTCGCACATCTCGGCCAACTCGGTGAGAATATGCGAACTGACGAGCACCGTTTTGCCATGCGCGGCCAGTTCGCGGATCATTTCGCGAAGCTGAATGCGGGCGCGCGGATCGAGGCCCGCCGCCGGCTCGTCGAGCACCATCACCGCCGGGTCGTGAATTAGCGCGCGGCCCAAGCACAGCCGCTGCTTCATTCCCTTCGAGAGGCCGTTGATCGGCTTTTCGGCCAACGTGTCGAGCTTGGTAAAACCCATGGCAAACCGCAAAGCCCGCTGCCGTTCGCCGCCCCGCAGGCCATAAGCTCGGGCGTAAAAGTCGAGATACTCGCGCACGTTGACGTTGGCATAGGTGCCAAAATAGTCGGGCATGAAGCCCAGCCGCCGCCGCACGCGGTCGGGATCGTTGACCACCGAAAAGCCATCGACCAGAGCGTCGCCGAACGTCGGCTGATCGAGCGTGGCGAGGATGCGCATGCTGGTGGTTTTGCCCGCCCCGTTGGGACCGATGTAGCCGAAAACCTGGCCACGGGCGACCGCGAAGCTGACGTCTTGCACGGCGCGGGTGCGGCCAAAAAAACGGTGCAGGCTGCGCAGTTCGATCATCGGATGCATGCTTACCATCACCAGTTCCCCACGACCACATGCAAGCTGTTTTCCTCACGCGCGTCGTCGATGCCGAAGTCCACCTCGGGCGAGCGGTCGACGAGGGCCAGATAGCTGCGCGGCGCCAGCGGAAAACCGATCGGCTTGAGGTGTACCGAACGGCCGCCTGGCCCGGCGATGGCGGTGCGCAAGGCGGCTTCGAGCCGGCTGGCGTCTTGACTGGGAGCCGGCAAGTTGGCGTTCTGCCCGTAGTACCAACCGCCGCGGCGGCGAATGCCAAAGCCGTAGTCGCTGTGCGGGGTGAACCCCATCGGCACCCCGGGTTTGAGGTCCATGACGGCCCGCCAAATCTCGATTTCTTCGTCGCCCGGCTCGACCGATTGCAGCTTCACGCGGGCGCCGTCTGCCACGTCCGCCGCGCGATAGTGTTGGCCGCTGCCATCGGCCAAGAGCAATCGCGCGATTCGCGTTCCCAGGCGATTCTCGACTTGTGGTCCTTCGCCGGTGCGGCCGAACTTGATGCCCGCCGGGCTAGGCCGCGCCCGCACCGTGATGAACTGCGTGGGCGTGCGCGAGGCCAGCCAGCCGCTGACTAGTCGTTGTTCGTGGTCGGTCCACATCAGCGAATGCCGGTAGGGCGCATCGCTCTCGTCATTTTCGTTGATCGCCAGCGGAAACACGGCCATGTCGGCGGGAAAGTTGAGTGACGATGGCGCCAGCCCAGCATAGTAAGAATTGCGCGCCCAGCAGACCGCGCGACCCGCGCGCTGGTCGATCTGCGTGAAGCTGCGCGAGCGCACGCGCACGTCGAGACCGTCGGCGATCAGCGCGTAGCCGAACAAGCTGCTGGTCACGGCCAGCGCGGCCAGCGGCACGATCAACACCAGCAGGTGTAGTTTGCCGCGTCGTCGCAGCCAATAGTAGTTCAGCGGGCCGATGGCCAGCACGAACACCGAGATCAGGATGCGAAACTCGCTGACCGGCGCCAGCCCCACGCCCGCGATCAGCCAGTCCCAGAAATTCGGATTGCCGCGTTCGTACGAAAGTCCGTGCCGCCGATACCACAGCCAGCGGTCGGCCGTCAGCGAGTTGAGGATCCAGGCCCAGTGCCGCATCGGTTCTTTAAAAACGTCGTCGGAAGTCGTGGCGACCACCATTCCGATATCGAAAGGGCGCAGCCGGAAACTGGCAGGGGTGGTGGGCGGTGGCTCGGCGGCGGCCGGCGACGTCGGCGCGGCGCCCGATGGCGCGGCGGGCATCGCGGCGCCGGGAAACGAAGTTACATTGCCGTAGGAGGGTTGCGCGGGGGCGTCTTTCAGACGGTCGAGATCATCGCTGGAACTTGGCTTTTGCCAATCGCCCGGTTGATTCGGCGCGGTCGCCGCGTCGCTGCCTTCTGGAGTGCCGCTGCCGAGACTCCGTTCACTGAGCCATCGATCGAGCCGGCCCAGGTTTTCATAGTTGGCGCCGGCGCCCGACACGATCAGATTTCCGCCCGCCGCGGTCCAATCGCGAATGGCCTGCCAGCGGCTGGGCTGCTGCGCGGCAAGTTGTTCAATCTGGCCAATCGAGATGCAAACCAGGTCGAGGCTGGTGTAATCAATCCAGCGTTGCGGCAACAGGTCGAGCGG
>DASVHB010000650.1:0-2422 GCA_036379195.1 Pirellulales bacterium | reverse complement strand
TTACGCGATCGCGCCTTGCCGCAGCCCCAACACGCCTCGCACGCCGGTGGCAAACTTCGACCACTCCGCCCGCTTGGCCTCCAACATGCGGCGGCCGGCGGGCGTCAGGCGATAGTATTTGCGTCGCCTGCCCGAATCGGCCGCTTGCCACGAACCGGCCAGCAGCTTTTGCCGTTCGAGCCGGTGCAGGGCCGGGTAAAAACTTCCCTCTTTCAGCTCGAAGTAACCCCGCGAGCGGCCCGTGACGATTTGCGAGATTTCATAGCCATAGTTCGGCCCATCGGAGAGAACCTCCAAGATGAGCAAATCGACCACGCCCCACAACAACCCGGAATCCATCGCGCACTGTTCCGACGGCTAACTTCAACACGGCCCGATAGCCTAGACCGACTAGGCATGCCGCGTCAAGAGCAGCCGGGGCAACGCATAGGCATCGACGGGATGATTCCCTCTGGGCAGGAGGTGGCGCAACCTCTCGGCATTCGTCTCTTGCCCGTGTCGGCCGGTCGGCTGCGTTGAAACCATGCGCCTCACCAGCGACGGATCGCGTTGAGTTGAGATTGCCACGGCTTTTGCCCGTGCCGACTCGTCTGCTATACTGAACTACATCATGGCGATAACGCTGCGAAGCCTCGAACAACGGCTATCGGCTATGGAGCGAGAAGTAGCCGAGTTAAAGGCCGAATTGGCCCGATCGCACGGCTCCGCAAACCGCGGAGCGCGTCTCATCCAAGAGGCGCGCGCCCAGCATGCTGCCGCGATCGCAGCTTGGCAGGCAGTTCGCGAACGCCTTGGCATTCAGGGCCAACCCGTGGGTGCCAAAAAGTTCCGCCAAAGACTGGTCGCTATGGGAATGAATCCCGACGACAACGCTTTCAGCCGTGATCTCATTGCCATGCGTGAGGAATAAGCCTCATGCGATCCTTCTTTCTCGACGGCAGCGCCCTGGCCAAGCGCTACGCGCCCGAAACGGGCTCGGACCTTGTCGACTTTATTCTTGATAATGTGCCGGAAGATCGCATCTTGCTGCTCAATGTCGGGGCGGCGGAAGTGGTTTCCGTCCTGGTTCGCAAAAGAAACGCAGGCGCCCTTTCTGCTGCCGATTACAGCCAAGCCATCGTGGAACTG
Organism: Pirellulales bacterium; assembly: GCA_036379195.1. GTDB lineage: Bacteria > Planctomycetota > Planctomycetia > Pirellulales > JAICIG01 > JAICLL01. The sequence goes on along the minus strand of DASVHB010000650.1, from coordinate 1,294 downwards.
GAAAGCGAAATCATTCATCGAGCATGAATTTCAGGTCGTGAGCTCCGTATGCAAGGGGTGCGACTCTTCCTCGCGGGCCAGCCACGCCGCATACGCTTGGGCTGCGCGGACATCGTCGTGCGAAAGGTTCGGATACTGCTCAAGAATCTCGTCCGCGGAATCGCCGGCGGCTAAGTAGTCGAGAATGATCGAAACCATAATCCGAGTCCCCTTAATACAGGGCTTTCCGTGGCAGATGTTGGGCGACACGGCAACGTGCTTTCGCCAGTCGGCCTTTCTGCTGCTCTTCTTTTTTGCCATTATGCCGGCTCCATTCGTCTTATTGCTGTTATCGTTAACTTAAAACAGCTCCTCGATCTCCCGCTTCCCAAAATCCACCAGCGGGAAGGGGCGCGATTGCGGGCCGGGCAGCTTGGTTTCCAGATCGAGACCGAGACTCTTGAAGATGGTGGCGACCACTTCGGCGGCTTCGACGGGCCGCTCGGCGGGCACGCCGCCAATGGGGTCGCTGCGGCCCACCACGCGACCGCCCTGCACGCCGCCGCCCGCAAAATACTGCGTCCAGACCTGCGGCCAGTGGTCGCGCCCGCCCGCCGGATTCACCCGCGGCGTGCGCCCAAATTCCGCCAGGTTGCACACCAGCGTGTTATCGAGCATGCCGCGCTCCACCAGGTCTTCGAGCAAGGCCGAGTACGCCTGGTCGTACATCGGCGCCACGATGTCGCGCATCCCTTCGATCGACGTGAACGGCTTCGAGCCGTGAATGTCCCAGGTGATTTCGTCGAACACCGTGATGAACGTATTGACGGTCACGAACCGCACGCCCGCCTCGATCAGCCGCCGGGCCAGCAAGCAGCACTGGCCGAACCGCGTCATGCCGTACCGTTCGCGCACTTGCGGCGACTCTTTGGAAAGATCGAACGCCTCGCGGGCCTGCGCGCTGGTCATCAATCGGAAGGCCGCCTGAAAGTTGCTGTCGAGCAGTTGGGCACTGTCGCTGGCCTCGAAGTTTTTGACCGTGTCATCGACGATGCTCCGCAGCCGGCGGCGGCGGTCGAGCCGGGCTTCGCCAATCTGGGCCGGCGGCAACAGGTCGGGCACTTGAAAATTCGGCTTGGAAGGATCGGCCATCAAGGCGAAAGGGTCGTGCGCCTTGCCCAGAAAACCGGCGTCTTGCCCGTGCGGCAGATTGCCGCCGGTGCGGCCCATCGGCTCGGGCAGAATCACGTGGGCCGGCAGATCGCTCTTCCGCCCCCGCAGATAGCTGAGCACGCAACCGGCGTGCGGCGTGATG
>DASVHB010000649.1:0-8699 GCA_036379195.1 Pirellulales bacterium | reverse complement strand
TTCCGAATGCCCACGCCCGCAGGGCTGGCGGCGGCGACTTGTTTTTGTACCGCATCGCACCAGCCATGCGTTATTATTTCAACTGGGCGCAAGCGGGGCAAGTGAAACGCAGCGAGCGAATTGTTCATGGAGGCCGACCTTCCCGCGGCGTTGGCCGAGCGTCTGGCGCAGGGCCATTTGCCGGGGCGCGAGGCGCAGCGGCGGCTCGAGCCAGGACTCGGCTTTGGCCGCCATTTCGAGCCGCCGACACACCGAGCCAGGCCCGCCGCCGTGGTGGCGTTGCTCTATCCCGCGCCCCAAGGCTGGCGCCTGCCGCTCACGGTGCGCCCGACCACGCTGCGCGGACACGCCGGGCAAATCAGCCTGCCCGGTGGAGTAGTCGAGCCGGGCGAAACCAGCCAGACGGCCGCCCTGCGCGAACTCGAAGAAGAGTTGGGCGTGGCTCGGCACTGCGTGCGGCTGCTCGGCCGTCTTTCGCCGCTGTACGTCTTTGTCAGCGAATTTCAGATTTCGCCCTGGGTGGCCGCAGTCGCCGAGAGGCCCACGTTTCGGCCTAGCCCCGACGAAGTCAGCGAGTTGCTCGAAATACCGCTCGCCCACTTGCTCGACCCCGCCAACCGAGGAGTCCATCGCCGCCGCCAACGCGGAATCGAATTGACCGCGCCCCATTTCCTGTGGGGGCGTCACCGCATCTGGGGTGCGACCGCGATGATCTTAAGCGAACTGGTGGCCACGATCGCGGAGACTACGGCAGGCGGGCCGGGTGCGAACGAGCCGGTCCGCTGGATCTCATAAATCGTCGCGGCATGACGGTGGTAAATAGGTGCGGCAATTCGGGCAAAGCTGGAAACCCGCCGAGATGCGCATCTGGCAGCGTGGGCAGGCGCGCCGAGGCGCCGGAGGCGCGGCGGTGGCCGTGGGCCGCAGCACGATCGAGCGATCGGCAGGCGGCTCGCCCAACACCGCCAGAATCGAGGTGTCGGAAACCTCGCGGCGCGGCTGGGGCAGCGTTAGCCGCAGGCGGCATTTGGGACACATCGCTTGCTTGCCCCCGTCTTTCGCGTCGAAACGCAGTTTGTGTCCGTTCGGACAGCGCAGTTTGAACGTCATGGCCACGATGATCGTAGCCACCGCCGCCGGCCGGTTCAAGATCGAAATCAACCCGCGAAACCGCGTAAATCAGTCGCGGAGCTTGCCCGACTCGACGTAAATCACCTGGCTGGCGCGGGCCAAAAAGCGTGGGTCGTGGCTGCAAACGATCAACGTCATTCCTTGGCGGCGCAGATCGTCGAACGTTGCCCACAGCAACTCGGCGCTGGCCTGATCGAGCTGGCTGGTCGGTTCGTCGGCCAGCAGCGCGGTCGGCTCGGCGGCCAACGCCCGTGCCACGGCCACGCGCTGCTGCTCGCCGCCGCTGAGTTCCGCCGCCGGATCGTCGAGGCGGTCGGCCAGACCCAGCGGCTCGAGCAGCCTCTGGGCCAGCGCCCGCCGTTGATTGCGGCCCACGCCGCGGGGAACCAGCGGGTAGCTGACGTTCTCGCACACGCTCAGCCGCGGCAGCAGCGAGAAGTTCTGGAACACAAAACCAAAACGACGTCGAATACGGGCCAAGCCAATGTCCGACAACCCGGCCAAAGTCTTGCCCTCGAAGAGCACTTCTCCGCCGGTCGGCCGATCGAGCGCGCCAAGCAGCGCCAGCAAGGTGCTCTTGCCTGAACCCGAAGGTCCCGCCAGCGCGCAGCAGGCGCCTGCTTCGATCGAGAGCGAAACGCCATCGAGCGCGTGGATTTCGCGCGCGCCGCCGCGCCGATAGATCTTACTGGCCGAACGTGTCTCAAACAGCGGCATGGCGGTTACATAAAATTCAGCGCATGGCGGCGGCGGGCGGAGCGATTGCCGTGCGCCACGTCGTATATAAACTGCCACTGGTCACAACGACCCAGGCCAATAAGAAGGCCAGCAGCAGCGGCACTGGCACCAGCAGAAACGGAACGTGCACCGGCTCGCCTCGCTGCAAGCCTGGTAAAAAAAGCCCCGCGATCCCGTAGCCGTTGAACATGCGCAGCCAGAGCCACGCGGTCCATACTGAAACAGCGGCGCCCGCCAGGCTCAGCAGCATGCTCTCGCTCGCGCTGCGCAACATGATTTCGTCGGTCTGCCAGCCGATGGCCTTGAGAATGCCCACTTCTCGGGTGCGTTCGGTCGAGCCATAGCCGCTGGTGACCAGCACGGCCAAGATTCCCACCGAGCATGCCAAAATGCAGTGCAAGTGAAAGATGCCGTCGCGATGCGCGGCGGCCTCGCGGCAAAGCGCCCCCAACTCGGCCTGATCGCTGACACTTGCGCCAATGCGCATTGCGCCGTCGGCCGACTGCCATTCTACTTTTTGGCGGATGCGCCCGGCGACGCGTTCAGACTCGCCCGGACGGCAATAAACGAGCGCCTCGGTCACCATGCGCGGCTGGTCGAAGATGGCGGCGGCTGTTTGCAGCGACGTGAACACGAGGTTGGCCTGCCATACCGGCGCGTCGGGCGAAAAGATGCCCACCACTTGCGACACGCGCTCACCGGCGCGGTTATGATAGAACGGCGGCAAGTACGAACCGATCTCTAACTTCAGCCGCGCAGCCAGCCCGCTGCCCACCACAAGTTCCTGCATATCACCCGGCCGGAACAGCCGGCCTGCGACGCATTCGGCTTCGTGAGGCATATGTTCGGGGGCAAGGCCCACCACCACCGCGCGATGATGCTCGCGGCCCAGAGCAATCGGGGCGACAATCCGCGGCACGACCGCGGTGACGCCCGGCACCTGCCGAATTTGCTGGATGGCTGCCAGGGGCATCGGCACGCTCCGCCCGAACTGCCGGCCGGTGACGTAGAGATCTGCCCCGGCGTCGAGCGAGACCGCCGCGTCGCGGGCCAGGCCGGCCGCGATTCCTAATCCGGCGATGTAGGGCACCAAGACCGCCGCCTGGCAAACGATCGTGGCGATGGCGCGCCAGGGATGCAGCTTTAACGATGTCACCCCCGTGAGCGCGATTTGCAACCACGACATAGCGTTCACTGGTCCGAGCGATCGGTGTGTCGCGTGGAAATCGGCGCGGGAAAGATCGTGAGTGGATGCCAAACGCAATCACCTTGGCTGGCGCCCGATTGCGGCGCGTCTGGCTGTTCGGGCTGCAAGCGCGGATCGAACAAGGCGATGCCGTGCGCCAGGCTGCCTTGGCTGCCTAAGCCAAGGCCGCGCAGCAGCGTCTGAAACTCGCGGCTTTGCGCGTCGTCGTCGCGCAAGGCGTCGCCGATCACCAGCGCCGCCGCCGAGACCGAAGCCACGACGATCAGGGCCAAAATCGTGCTGTCTCGAAGCATCCGTATCACGTGGTTTTTGGTGGTCTAACGAGTTTCGCCGTCTTTTTCCGGGCTACGATATTTACCTTGATGTAAATCGCGGGCGGATTCCGCGGCTTTCGCTGCCGGTTGAAACGGGCGATCCTCTCCAACCAACAGGCGGCCCCGGTTGGCCGCAGCGTGCTCTTCGGCATCGGCGCGCCTACGAAAGGCGTGGATTCGATTACCCGTCGCATGGTTCGTAACGATGGTGCTGCGAACGAACGAGGCATCGTCGGCGCCGATAGAGTGGCCGGTGACTTCGTCGGTGACGCGCACCTGGTATCCGGTGTCGGATTGCCGCTCCAGCCAGTATTCGGCGCATCTTATACAGCAAAACCGCAGATCGCCCCCGTCAGCGCCAAGGATTTTGACGGCATAGATTGGCTCGATCGGCGCACCGTCAAGCGCACAGCGCTGCTGGCGCTGGCGGCGATACCACTTGCCCAAGCTGGGAAGGCCAACCGCGGCCGCCGCCGTCAGCGCCAGCGCCCAGCGAAATTGCTTGCGGGTCATGCCAGCCAAAGCTCCACCAAAAACATGGCCGCGGCGCCGAGATATCCGATGACAGCCCAGCTTTGCCAGAGCCGAGATTCGGCCGCCACCCAAGGGGCGGTGCTCGCCGATCGCCCGAGCCAATGGACGACGCCGGCCCAGCCTACAGAAAAACTGCCCCACAGCAATAGCCCTAATGCCACGCCGCTTTCCGGCACCACCGTCACCAGGTCGTAAACACAATGATGGTACGGCAAATGCAATAGGGCAGGCGCCGCCACATCTGCCGCAAATCGTCCCGCGATCGCTAAAGCCACCGCCGCTAGTGCGAGGCTAGTCAGCAACCGCGCGTCCAAGATAGCGTCGCCCTCCGCGGGATCGCGGCTTTGCTCGACATGCCGGAACCGAGGCCACAGCAAAAATGCCAGCAACAATGGGCACGCGAAAAAAGCCGGCGTAAGCCAACTGGGTTGCGAATGGGCGGGTGCAATACCGTCGCGATCGGCCGCGGCGGAACTACAACAGCCCGATTCGACCGGTACGTCGCGTTTCGGAACGCCTAAATAGGTGAGTTCCGTGGCGCTGGCGACGGTTCCCAGCAGGGCCACCACGAGCAATGCACCAAGTACCCGCGGCAAGAGTTCCGAAGCGCCTGCCCGTCGGTAAACCCGGTAGATCACCAGGGCGGCGCCGGCGGCGAAAGCGACCAGCGGTTTCGCGGCTTGGGCGAGCAAGACCAGAGTCGGCAACCAACCGGTGATGCCCGCGCTGCCCTCACCGATCCGAGTGACGCCGTAGATGCACATGGCGCCGGGCCAGAGCGGCACCATGTCATTCAACAAAAGGTAAAGAGCCACCCATGAAGCCACCGTCAGTCCCAAGATGACGTAAATAAGTTGAATCGCCAGGTAGACGCGGTCTTCCACCCATGTGGTATCGCCGGCAGGCCCGGCGCGCAAGCGCATGAGCGAAACACCCACTAGCACCACGGTGATCACCGAAGCCAAGCATGCGAGCAGCGAAAAAAACGCGTCTAAGACAACGTACCCGTTCAGCGCCATCGCTTTTTTCCTTCGGGTGGTCGAGGGTGACTTTCTGCAATTTGCTTGCAAAAGGCGCGGGCTACTCAGGAAAAGCGTATTCTGGATTCTTGGGGTCGAAATCGCGGTCGGTCAACCCGACATCAAGCTCCAGGTTCAGATACGAGTACTTTTCAAGGAGGACGGGCTGTCCGCCCGCCGCGGGCCAGTCGAGCGCCTCGAAATGCACCGGCACGTTCCATTGGTCGTCGAGCACGATGCGGGCCACCGCCAGGCGGAAATCGCCCACGGGCGCCGGATTCCGAATCTCCACCCGCGTGCAGGGGCGCTCGGCAAACTCGATCGGCGCGATCTCGACCTGGCTCTCGCGGAACAGGTGTTTCTTGGCGCCGAGCTCCAACAGCTTCTCCACGAGCCGCGTCATTCCGGCCTCGGTGATCGGATAGCGGCCGCCCCGCATGGCGATCATGCCGTTGGGATCGAGCGCCACGGTGCCCACGGCTCCGGCCAGCCCGGTGGCATGCGCCAGCAACTTGCCGTCGTTGCGGCCCTCGACATAGATCACCTCTTGCCCGGCAGACGCGGCGGGTTCGAGAAAACACATATAGACGCTGAACGGATGTTGACGCACCTTCATTCGCATGCGCGTTTCTTCCGACAACTCGCCACCCACGCGTTCTTGCCGCTGAAAAACACACCGGTAATCGCCAATGGTATTTAAGGTGGCCAACGATTTGCGCGCCAGTCGGAGCGCGCGATCCAACTCGGGCGGCGCGGTTTCGTCGGCCGCGTCGCCGTGCGAGGCGGACTCGCCGCGCGACCGTTGATCTGGCGGCTCCGTGGCCTGCTGGCTGGCGAACTCGTTTTGTGAATTCGCGCCGGACGGATCGCGCGAACATCCCACAACGGCGATGACCATGAGCAAGGCGAACAACTCGAGCCTGCGTGGCAGTCGGCTTAGCACGGCGTTCGCTCCGCGGCGGTCGTTGAGCTAGGCTTCAACACGCGCAGCTCGTCGACGCCGATGAGCTGGTTCAGGCTGCCCGATCGAAAGCCTTCGAGGTCGAGCGTCACGAACTTGAATCCCAGCGACCGCAAATGCCCCACCAGGGCCAGGCGAAGCGGCTCGTCGAGCAAGCGCGCCAATTCGCCGCGCGGCACCTCGATGCGGGCCAGATCGCCGGCATGATAGCGAACGCGCACCTCACGCAGTCCCCGCGCGCGCAAGAATTGCTCGGCCCGGTCGATCATCGCCACGCGCTCGGGCGTGACCTGCTCGCCATAGGCAATTCGGCTGCTCAGGCAGGGCGTGGCCGGCTTGTCCCAGACCGGCAGCCCCCAATGCGCGGCCAGTTGCCGCACGTCGTCTTTGGTCAGTCCGCATTCGGCCAGCGGGCTGCGCACGTCATGGTCGCGGGCCGCCGAAATGCCGGGGCGATAATCGTCGCGATCATCCAGGTTCAACCCATTGACCATCACCGGCATGCCCAGCGTTTCGATCAGCGCCGCCAGCCGCGTATACAACTCAGACTTGCAATGAAAGCAGCGGTCGGGGGCGTTGCGCAAATAATTGGGATCGGCGAACTCCTCGGTGGCGAGCACCTGGTGACGGATGCCGATGCGAGCGGCCAAGTCGGCCGCGGCCTGCAATTCTCCTTGGGCCAGGCTGGCGCTGACGCCAGTGACCGCCACCGCGCGATCGCCCAGGGCCAGAAAGGCCGCCTGGGCCACCACCGCGCTATCGACCCCGCCCGAATACGCCACCGCGCAGCCTTTCAAGCCGCCCAGCATCGCCAGTAGGGCGTCGCGTTTGGCGGCCAGTTGTGGCGAAAGCGGTTCTGCCGAAAGGCGCATAAAAAAATCCTCCACCCTAATGCCGTGGCAACGCAGTTTTCGAGAGCCCGCAGTGTTAAAGTGGGCGCCGCGGGTCTCGGAGAGTGTTCTCCGTCCGCGGGTTCCGGAAACAATTGCTCCGGGCGGCGGCTTTACACGGTCGCGAAACTTTGCTTTGGCGCCCAGCGGACTTCGTTATCGGCTCCCCAAATGATACGTCGGCAGCACGAGCATGGCAGAGGACTTCTGTATCGTACTCAGTGCCGCCTGGGCCGGCAAGCAGCCCACCGCCACCGCCGAAGCGGCAGCCGGGGCAACCTACTTGCGAATCGCTGCACGTCCGTTGCCCGTGGTAGCCGCAACCTTCCATGTCGCCGGTGGTTAGGGCATGGCCGCAACTCATCGATGATGGCTGATGCAAGTGCCTGCTGCCATATTCCGCCAGCGCCTCGCGGCGAAAAGCCGTTGGAAATCTCCCTCGGGAGTCGCCGGCGCGGGCAAGCCGCATTGGCCAATTCATCCAGTGGGCAAAACGCCTTCGCCTAGTGAGTTGCTACCGCAGAATGGCACCACCGACGCCGCAGTGTTATGATCCGGCAATCATGGCAAATCGACTCATGCCGGCGAGATCGTCATGGCGCAACTCGCTGATGCGGTTCTGAAAGAGCGTCTTCAAGCAGCAGCTCGCCTCGGTACGATGCTCCTGCTCGCGCTGTTAACCATCGGCGGGCCATCGCACGCCGAGCCAAAGGCAAAGCCCGCACCGCGGCGGGGGACGATCTACGACAGCGAACCTGCTTCGATCACCGTGCGTGGACAGGCAAAAGACCGCGAGGGCCGCGCGATCGTGGGTGCCACGGTTTATTTGGCAATGGCCAACAATTTCGGCAAGTTCGGCTACGACGCGGTAATGGGCCAGGATGTCACCGACGAACAGGGGCGTTACGAAATCAGCACGGCGTCGCTGCCGGTGCGAATGTTTCCGCCCACCCCGGAAGTAGTCGAAGGCAAGTTTCAGGTGTTCGGCACTGCGGCGGGCTATGGACTGACCTGGCATGGCGCGCGCGCGTTTCGGCCCAGGCCGCGGCCCGCCGAGGGCGGCGAACCCGACGTGGACCGCGCCTACTATGAGGGCGAGCCGATCGTCAACGATCTGGTGTTCGGCCCCGAGGCGGTGGTCGCGGGCCGCGTGACCGACGATCTGGGCCGACCGCTGGCCGATGCGAAAATTCAACTGGGCGTGATCGATGATCTCCGACGTCCCGAGGCAAAAATGTATCGCCTCGAGTTGTTGCCCGACAGCGACGCCGCGCCGCGCGACGCCGACCGAGTCTTCGACCGCGTTAGCAGCTTGCCGGAATTTTTTCTCTCGACGCGCACCGATGCCGGCGGGCGATATCGGATCGGCGGCTTGCCGCGCCAGGCGATTTTTGCGGCGCAGGCGACTTATCGACCCAACCATGACGCGGAGAATACGACGATTGCCACCCATTCGAGCCCGGTGCAAGGCGCGCTGACGATCGGCGACGGCGACGAATGGAATCCGGTGCTCGCCGCGCCGCGCACCGTGTTCGTGCAGTGCTTCTACGCCGACACGGGCGAGCCAGCTGACCGCGTAACCCTTTGCGCTCAGGGCAGTAGTTTCCAGATGGCGGGACTCGGCGACGTCACCGACGGCAACGGACAGGCGGTGCTCGAACTGACGCCCGGCGCCTACCAGCTTGCCGTCGAGCCGGCCCTAGGCACGCCCTATTTGCGCGGCGTGCATCCCTTGAAGATCTTGCCGATGCCGCTGGAGCAAAAGGCCGAAATGCTTGTCGAGCGCGCGGCCGTTGTCGAAATCCAAGCCATCGATGCCGAAACCGGGCAGCCGGTGCCGGGAGTTTCGTTCGATTTTCAGACCGACACCTCCAGGATGCGTCTGGAACTGCAAAGCCAGACGGT
>DASVHB010000648.1:0-3737 GCA_036379195.1 Pirellulales bacterium | reverse complement strand
CCTTTGGCGGCCTGACGCTGGCCGACGTGTTGAAATCGCAGGCGGGCGCGGCAAGTCGGGCTTCTCGCGGCAAGTCGGTCATCATGATCTGGCTGCGCGGCGGAGCGTCGCACATCGACAGCTACGACATGAAGCCCGACGCTCCCGCCGAAGTGCGCGGCGAGTTTCAGCCCATCTCCACCAACGTGCCGGGCATCGAAATCTGCGAGCACCTGCCGCGACAGGCCGGCATCATCGACAAGCTGGCTATCGTGCGCGGCATTCAATCGAACGACCTGGGCGATCACACGCCGCATTACATCCTGACCGGCTCGCCCGACCGCGGCAAGCGGCCGGTGTTTGGCTCGATTGTCAGCTATCTCTGCCCGCGCAGCGATGGCTTGCCGTCTTACGTGAGCCTGATGTACAAGCCGCCAGGGCTGTACGACAACGAAGGTCCGCTGTACACCGGCGCCGCCCACCGGCCGTTTGTGCCGAAGGCCGAAGGGCTGGCCGACCTGAGCCTGGCTCGCGGCATTTCGCTCGACCGGCTGCACGAGCGCCGCGAGCTGCTGCTGCGGTTCGATCAGTTCAATCGCCGGCTCGATCAACAGGGAGCGATGTCGGCACTCGACGCGCATACGCAAACCGCCCTGCGGATGATCGCCACTCCATCGGTGCGCGAGGCATTTGACCTGGGCCGCGAGCCGGCGGCCACGCGCGAGCAGTATGGAAAGTTTTGCGAGAACTTTTTGCTCGCGCGCCGCATCGCCGAGGCGGGCGTGCCGGTTGTTACGCTCAAAGTAGGCGACTGGGACACGCACGAGCACAATTTCCGCGACATGCGCGAGCAGTTGCCGCAGCTCGATCAAGGTTTTCATGCGCTGGTGACCGACTTGCACCAGCGCGGCCTGGAGCGCGACATTGCGGTGGTCATGTGGGGCGAGTTTGGCCGCGCACCGCGAATCAGCCGCATCGATGGCCGCGATCATTGGCCCGAGGCGGGCATGGCTGTGTTAGCCGGCGGAGGCTTTCGCGGCGGGCAGGCGATCGGCGAGACCGACAGCCACGGAGCGCGGTCCAAGTCGGCGCCCTACACGCCCAGCAACGTGCTGGCCAACCTCTATCATCATCTGGGCATCGACCCAGCCGCCACGATTGCCGATTTCAACGGCCGCCCCATGTATTTGCTCGACGACCGGCGACCCGTGAGCGAACTGACCTGAGCGCGAGCAGAATTCTCGCCGGTTTTTACGTGTGCATTTTGCATTTTGACTTCTCCTCGCGGGCCTCGCCGTGGTGGGGCATACCCAACCCCGATGTTTTAGGCTATGGTTGTCGGTGGCGCTGGCCTTGCCGCGCGAGCGCCGGTTCAATCAGCAGGCGGAAACACGGCGATCACGCCGACTATGGTTCGATTCAGCGGATCGCTACTTCGTTACCCGGCCCGCGCCGCGTTGGTCTGGTATGCGGGCCTGATCGCCGCCGGGGCGATGCTGCTCATGTTGCCGCAATCGGTGGCGCCAGGTGTCAAGCGGCTCTCGGCCATCGACGCCGTCTTCACGGCCACCAGCGCAAGCTGCGTCACCGGGCTATGGGTGCGCTCGACCGGCAACGAGCTGTCGCTGTTCGGCCAGGCCGTGGTGCTGACGTTGATCCAAGTGGGCGGCATCGGCATTATCACGGTAACCACGTTTGTTTCATTGCGGTTTGGCGGCAGCGAAAGTCTGCGGCAGCGGCTGATCCTGACGCAGACGCTGGGCAGCGCCGAGCGCGACCTGCGATTGATGATTGGCAAAATTCTGCGGCTGGTGCTCGTGTGCGAGGCCGTTGGCTTTGTGTTGCTGGCTATGCGCACGCTGAGCGATGGCGCCACCTGGTCGGCGGTTTGGGAGGCGCTGTTTCACTCGATTTCGGCGTTCTGCAACGCCGGCTTTTCGTTGCACGACTCGAGCCTCGCCCCCGTCCGTTCCGATCCGTTGGTCAACCTGACGGTGATGGCCTTAATCATTTTGGGCGGCCTGGGCTTTCCGGTGATCAAAGAGGTGGTCGAAGTCGCTTGGACGAAGAAGGCGGGCCGCTGGAATCGGCTGAGCATGCACAGCAAAATGATGCTGATCGGCACCGCGGTGCTGCTGGCAGGTGGAACGCTGACCGTGTTGGTGCTGGAATGGGACGACGCGTTGAAAGACATGCCGCTCGGCGAAAAACTGCTCGTCGCCGGCTTTCAGTCGACCACCACCCGCACCGCGGGCTTTGAGACGGTGCCTATGGCCGCCCTGACCAACGCCACCTTGTTTGTGTTCATGCTGCTGATGTTGGTGGGCGCCGGGCCGTGCTCGACGGCCGGCGGCTTCAAGGTGACCACGCTGATGGTTCTGGTTTGTCATGCCTGGTCGAAGATTCGCGGCCTGCACCGAGTACACCTGTTCCGCCGCTCCGTGCCCGAGACCACGATCGACGGCGCGCTGGCCACGTCGCTGTTGTTTGGCGTGGTGGCGGCGTCGGGGCTGGTGGCCTTGCTCGTGGCCGAGCAGGCCGACGCCCCGCACCGTTCGGGCGCAAATCTGTTTCTCGACGCCGCCTTTGAAGTCTGCTCTGCGTTAGGCACGGTCGGGCTGAGCACCGGTATCACTCCGCGTCTGAACGCCTGGGCCAAAGCCGTGCTGATCGTGTTGATGTTTCTAGGACGGCTGGGACCGATCTCAGCGTTTGTCGCCCTGTCGGGCGGAGAGCGCCGCGACCGCGTCGAATATCCTAAAGAAGAAGTGTTGATTGGCTGACGTGTCGGGCTTCGTTCGGAAGATACGAGGAAAAACACCGTGAAAAACGACAAGCGCTTCGTGGTGCTGGGGCTAGGTTCTTTTGGCACCGCTCTGGCCCAGCGGCTTTCGGAGAATGGCTGCCGTGTGACCGGCGTCGATCAGAGCGAAGCGCGGGTCGAAGCCCTCAAAGACGTTCTCTACGAGGCGGTCGTCGGCGACGTGACTGACCGCGCCACGCTCGAAGAGTTGCTGGTGGCCCAAGCCAACGCGGTGTTCATCAGTCTGGGCGAAAAGATCGAAACCTCACTTTTAACTGCGCTGCACGCCCGCGAAGTCGGCGCGCGGCGCGTGGTGGTCAAAGGGGTCACCGATGAACACGGTCGCATTCTGCGGCATCTGGGCGTCGAGCGAATCGTCTTTCCCGAAGCCGAAATGGCGGTGCAACTGGCCGACAGCATGACGTGGCCCAACGTGCTCGACGCTCTGGTGATCGACACCGAGCACCGGCTGATCGAGTTGGCCGTGCCCGAATGCCTCGCCGGTCAAACCTTGCGTCAAGCCGATCTGCGCCGCAAATACGGTTGCCTGGTGTTGGGAGTCAAAGATCACCTGACGGGGCATCTGACGCTCAACCCCGATGGCGAGTTTCGCCTCACCGACGATCAACTGTTGCTGGTGATTGGCCGTAAAGACGATTTGGCCCGCATGAGCCAGCTTTCGTGAGCGTGTGAGGATGCGGTTTATTTGCGGCGCATCCAATCGGCAGAGAAGAAGGAAAAACCGCCGGCCGAACTGCTCGCCGTTCCGCTGGGGGTCGCGGCCGGAGCGGGTGTGGTCGAGTCCGCGGGTTTTGCAGTTGAGGCAAGTGAAGGCAAACGCACGACCTGGCCGGCCATCGTTCCGCTTGCCTCGCCCGTGGTCGCTGTCGCGCCGGGCGCCGGCGTTGCCGGCTTGGCAGGCGCCGGCGGGTTCGTCGGCGCGGCGTTGCCGCTC
>DASVHB010000647.1:0-2162 GCA_036379195.1 Pirellulales bacterium | reverse complement strand
GATTCTGTCACCTATTCTGTCACCCAGCGTCGGTGATCAGCATCGCGTCGGAATGAATTGTTGCTGCAAACCTCGTTGCGGCAAGGCCTTGTAAAGTGGGCGATACAGGGCTCGAACCTGTGACCCCCAGCTTGTCGAGCTGGTGCTCTAGCCAACTGAGCTAATCGCCCCCGGGCCGAAAATCGGAGTTCAATAATCCTGACGCGCACCGCGCCAGGCGTCAAGGGCGCGGGCTGGCGGATAGTGCCTTCAAGTTGTGTTGCTCGCCCACACTAACCCGAAGCGTCAGCGAGGAAATTCGTCTTTCTGCCTCGCTGACGCTTCGGGTTGGTGTCTCGAGGAAATCCGTCTTTCTGCCTCGCTGACGCGTCGGGTTAGTGTCACTTTGCCCATCCGTAACACCACTTTAGGACACTACCGGCTGGCGGGGCGGCCAGCGGGGTGCTAATTTGGCTGAAGTTGCCTATCCCAGAGCCGGCGGGCATGCGAGACGCCCGCATCACAACGCCGGTTCTCGGATCGTCCATTGCTGAATCGACGATGGAAACCAACCCTTACCAGTCGCCCACGCCCGAACCTGTCGAAGACGAGGGGCGGCTGCGGTCGTTCCGGTTGTCACGCGAATTCAAGTACTCGGCCGAGTATCGCCCGGCGATCTTGACGGGCGTGGCCTGGCAAGCGGCGCTGTTCCTGCTCACGCTGCTGCTGCTCGACGGCGGACGGATCCACGCGGTGTATTGCCTGGCGCTGGTGGTGCAATGGGCCGTCACCGGCTTCATTCTCACGCTGTCGCCGCAGTCGCCCTCGCCCCGCGGGCTGGCGTTTATTCGCTATGGCATTTTGCTGCTCACCGTCGTCGCCATCGTGATCGCGCCGTACTTGCCACCGCCGTTGGTTCCCAGCGATGACGCCAGTTGAAACGTCAGCCGCGGCGCGCGTGGCGGTGGTCGGCGGCGGCATCGCGGGACTGGCGGCGGCACACCGGCTGCGCGAGATCGCGCCATCGCTAGAGGTGGCGCTGTTTGAAGCAGGCGATCGGCTGGGCGGGGCATTGCAAACCGAACATCAAGACGGTTACCTGCTCGAACTCGGCGCCGATAACTTCATTACCAACCTGCCCTGGGGCGTCGAGCTGTGCCGGCGGTTGGGAATCGCCGAGCAGTTGTTGCCGACGCGCCCCTCGCAGCGACGGGCGATGGTGGTCCACCGGCGCAGGCTGGTACCGGTGCCGGCGGGTTTTCACTTGTTGGCTCCCAGCCGCATGATGCCGCTGGTGCAAACGCCGCTGTTAAGCTGGCCGGGCAAGCTGCGTTTGTTGGCCGAGTGGTTGATTCCGCGCCGTCGCGAAACCGCCGACGAGAGCCTGGCATCGTTTGCTCGCCGCCGGCTGGGCCGCGAAGCCTTCGAGCGATTGGTGCAGCCGCTGGTGGCGGGCATTTACACCGCCGACGCCGAGAAGCTGAGCATGCAGGCCGCTTTGCCGAGGTTTCTGGAGATGGAGCGGCGGCACGGCGGGCTGATCCGCGCGGCCCGGCGGCAAGATCAGAGCGATGGCTCGGATTCCAGCGGCGCCCGCTACGGGCTGTTTGTCGCGCCGCGCGGCGGCATGGCCAGCCTGGTCGACGCGCTGGCGGCGCGGCTGCCGGCGGGAACCGTGCGATTGAACACGCCCGTGCGCGAAATCAAGCCTGCCGATGGCGGAGGTTGGCATGTCTCGATCGGCGGCGGCGCTGAGCGATTTCAATCGGTCGTCGTGGCTACTCCGGCGCACGCGGCGGCGGGTCTGATCGGCGGTTTCGATGCCGATCTCGCCGCAAGCTTGCGCGAGATACCCTATGCCGGCAGCGTCCTCGTGCTGGTGGGCTATCGCCGCGAGCAAATCGCCCATCCGTTGGAAAGTTTCGGCTTTGTAGTGCCCGACATCGAGCGGCGGGGCATTCTGGCAGGCAGCTTCAGCAGCGTGAAATTCGAGGGACGCGCGCCGGAGGGCCGCGTGTTAGTCCGCGTGTTTCTGGGCGGAGCCGACCGGCCCGATCAGCTTGAGCTGGCCGACGATGCCTTGCGGCGCATCGCCATCGACGAGCTGGCCGAATTGCTCGGCGCCCGCGGCGAGCCGGAGTTGACGCGCGTGGTGCGCTGGCCGGCCTCGATGCCGCAGTATT
>DASVHB010000646.1:0-15554 GCA_036379195.1 Pirellulales bacterium | reverse complement strand
TCGCGCACCACCACTTGGCCCGTGGTGGCGACCTCGCAAAACGGTTCGGGCGTGGCCGACAGCCGGGTGGATTGGTTCGACCAGTACGGCAACCTCGCCTGGAGCAAAGACGAGCGCGGGTTTATTCAATATCGCGCCTTTGACATTCCCACAGGCGGCCTGGTGCAGTCGATCGAAGACGTGGATACCTCGCAGATGACCGGCGTGCCGGCCGGCTGGAGCACGCCCGCCGGCGGCGGCTTGCACCTGGTGAGCGATTACATGGTCGATTCGCTGGGCCGTACCGTGCAGACCCTCGGCCCGTGGCACGAGGTCGACATTGGCGGCATCGCCACCAACGTCCGCCGCGCGAGCTGGACGGTCTACCTCGACAGCCAATTCACGGTCTACTCCGGCCAAGGCTATGCGACTTTGGGCAGCTCAAGCTCGAGCTCCTCAAGCTCTTCGTCAGGTGGCACAGCCGCCCCGGCTGTGTACGGCTACGTCCTCATCAACCCGGTCTCAATCACCATCACCGACGCCGCCGGCCGCGTAACCGACCAAATCTCGGCCGTGCGGACGACAAACCCTCTCCCGCCGACAGAGAGTTGGGCTGCGGGCGTAGCCTCTCAAGGCGCGCTCTCCTCCTCCGACACCTTCCCCCAATCGTCCTATTGCCGCTGGACCACCAACCAATACGCCGACGGCACCGACTTATCCACCACGCGGGTTTACTTCTCAATCCCCGCTTCGGGCATTGGCATCGAAGGCGTGAACTTTAACCAATCCGTCTTCGGTTACGACATCCTCGATCGTCGCAATCGCATGGTCTCTCCTGGCGGCACCATCACGCGGACGATTTTCGATGCTCGCAATCTGCCCACGGCCGTCTGGGTCGGCACGAACGACACCGGCGCCACCGACAGCGACCCGACTGGCGGCGGCGCGCCAGGCAACAACATGGTCGTCGTCACCGAGTACCAGTACGACGGCGGCCTGTACAGTCTCGATGGCAATCGCACGCAAGAAACTCAGCATGTCGATAGCTCGACAACCCGCTCGACGGCATTCAGCTTCGATTGGCGCGATCGCCAAGTGCAAAGCACCGCAGCCCAGGATTGGTACCTCGTTGCAATACTCGACAACTTGAGCCGTGCCACGCAGGTCGATCGTCATGCCAAGGCATCCGGTAATCTCATTGGCCGCAGCAAAACCTTTTACGACGATCGCGGCCGGGTCTATCAAACCATCACGTATGGTGTCGACCCCAGCACCGGCAACGTCGGCAATTCGCTGGTGGACAACACGTGGTACGATCCCTTGGGTCATAGTATCAAGACCCTGCCCTCTGGGTCGAACGTCTTCACCAAACTTGTTTATGACGGCGCTTGTCGGCAGACAGCACAGTATTTTGGTTACGACTTGACCGAAACCAGTTATGCCGATGCATCCAGTGTGGCAGACGACACGATCGTCGAGCAGATGGAGACAGCCTACGATGCCGCCAGCAACGTCATTCAAACAACTTTCGGCCAACGGTTCCACGACGCGTCGGGCCTCGGGCCGCTGACCGATCCCAGCGGTAACCAGCCAGTAGCTCGCGCAACGTATTTGGCGATGTATCCCGACGCCGTCGGCCGTCAGCAGGCAACGGCAAATTATGGGACGAACGGCGACGTGAAACTAGTCCGGCCGGCGACGATTCCTGCCCGTGCGGATAGGGTGTTGGTCGATTCGACGGTCATCAATAGCCGAGGCGAAGCGTTTCAGGCGATTGACCCCGCGGGCACGGTCAAGCAAACGACGTTTGATGACGCCGGTCGGCGAATCGAGCTCGTGCAGAATTATATCGTGACGAGCAGTTCGTCGAGCAGCAGTTCAAGCTCGTCCGGTGCTTCGCCCACTTCGGACGATAAAAACATCACGACGCTGTGGACCTACAGCCCCGATGGGCAGATCGCCACTTTGACTGCGGTCAACTCCGCGACCGGTGACCAAGTGACGACTTACGGTTACGGCACCGCGCTGCCGTCATCGGAGGTCGCGCGAAGCGATATCCTATCTTCGGTCACCTATGGCGATGGCGGCGTCGTGAAGTATCTTGCCAACCGCCAAGGGCAGACGAAACAGTTCACCGATCAGCGGCTTGTGGTTCACGCCTACGACTTCGACCTATTGGGCCGGCAAACTCAAGACCGAGTGATTTCGCTCGGCCCGTCGTCGAGCAGTTCCTCATCAAGTGGCACCGCCGCCCCCGGCGGTGTGGACGGCACCATCCAGAGAATTGGCCGAACCTACGAAGTCCGCGGTATGCTACAAAACGTAACGAGCTACTCCAGCGCGATCGTTGGCCAGGGGAGTGTTGTAAATGACGTGCAGCGGGATTACAATGCGTTCGGCCAGCTCATCACGGAGTACCAGGAGCACTCGGGCGCCGTGAACACTTCCACCTCGGTCAACGTGCAGTACCAGTACGCCGATGGCTCGACGAACACGATCCGCCCAACCGCCGTGGTCTATCCGAACGGCCGCCTCGTCTCCTATAGTTATGGCGCCGCTGGCGAAATGGACGATGCTTTGAGCCGGATCGCCAGTTTGATCGACAGCGACGGCGTGACGCATTTGGTCGATTATACGCGGCTTGGCGCCACGGCATTTGTTCAGGCGGATTCGCCGCAGCCGCAGATTTCCTGGTCGCTCATCAACGGCAGCGGCATCGACCCTTACACCGGCCTCGACCAGTTCAACCGCGTCATCGACAACCGTTGGTTTAGCACGGCAAGTTCGTCCTCCTCCTCTTCGGGTTCGTCTTCGTCGTCACGTTCCAACTCGTCTGGCATGGATCTGGACCGCATCCAGCATGGCTACGACCGAGCCGGGAATCGGCTATGGCGCAAGAACGCGGTGGCCGACGCTGCCGGAGTCTATTTGGACGAGCTCTACTCTTACGATGGCATGTATCGCCTGCAAGAAATGCAGCGCGGCCAGTTGAACGCCTCGTATAACGCCGTCGTCAGCGGCACGCTCACCTTTGCCCAAGCCTGGGGCCTCGATGCCACGGGCAATTGGGGCCGGTTCTGGGAGAGCGATTCTGGTTCTTCTTGGAATTTGCAGCAGTCGCGAACTTCTAATCCAACCAATGAGATATACTCCATCGCGGGAGGCGGCTGGGTTCAAGCCCATTATGACGCGGCTGGCAATATGATTACCATGCCTCAGGCCACCTCCCCTACCACGAACTATAGCGCACTCTACGATGCATGGAACCGCCTGACGTCCGTAATGGCGGGCACTTCCGCTATTGAAACAATCGCTTTTGACGGGATCACGCGGCGCATCAGCACGACTGTTTCAGGCACAACACGACATTTTTACTACTCGATCAGTTGGCAGGTATTGGAAGAGCGCATTGGCTCGACTGTGACGCCGGATCGACAGTTTCTTTGGGGATGCCGGGGCGCGAGCGATCTCCTTTTAAGAGATCGCGGCAGCGAGCGACTCTATGCGATGCAGGATGATGTCTCGTCGACGTTAGGAGTCGTGGATGCTTCAGGCGAAGTGCGCGCGCGCTACGCTTACCGTCCCTACGGCACGGTCATTTTTTATGATAGCTCCTATGCGATTATCCCGAGCGATACGTTTGAATGGGAGACTCTTTGCTCTGGTCACAGGTGGGATAGTGCCATCTCGCTATACATTACTCTGAGGCGGGTATATCACCCGATACTTGGTCAGTGGGGCCAAAGAGACCGCGCTTTCCACATACCGGAGACAAACCTCTACCTTTACACGGCCTCGAATCCATTGAATTTTGCCGACCGATTAGGCAACGTCGCTGCACGGATAAGGCGTCCCAATGGAGATTGGAACGACATTTTCAACGATTTCTTGGAAAATGGGTCGCGCCATGGCGACGACTGTGTTGACATCCCCTTTGAGGAGTTCCACGAGTGGATGCTGAACCACGGCTATCCGGTATCGGACGAGGCACTGTACCACTACAACCGGGGCTGTATTGGGTTGTGCGCCATTGCTCAGCATTGCGGAGTAGGCAAGGGAGCGGCGACGTGGCCAGAACGCGCCCGTGACACAAAGTGTTATGCTTCTCCCGCTGGTGCGCGAAGGAGAAGATGTCCTGAGGGGAAAAAGAGATTTGTGTTTCTGAAGGAAGGATTTTGGCGACACGGACAAAAGCCTAAGCCACGAGGGGATGACTCAGTTCCCATTGATTCGGTCTTCGGCGAAAATGGCACGGGGCACTACAACTATATAACATTCATTTCGGGGTTCTGCGTATGGATGGACACCGGCGGCCCCGATCCACAAACTGTGACAATTTGCAGACAATCGACGGGGCCATGCACTACTCTTATGGAGGAAAACGAAGACTGGCCCGCGAGAATGTGGTGTGTCACCTGTGTACAATGTGACAAAAAGGAGAGACGTTAAATGCTAGCTAACGCCAAGCGTGTAGTTCATCGAGGAGTAGGAGTAATGGCCACTATTGTTGTTATAAGTATCGCCGCCGTTGGCGCCGATGGAGGAGATAACAAGGTGATCAAGATCTTATCAACTGACATTCCGGATCGGCTTGAAATAATTGGTCATCTCGGACATCCTCTTGGCACGTTGATTGACGTCCGTGGCCAGTGGAGACGCCCCGAGCGGAGGGTGAAGGACCATTCTCTGGTGTTTCGGGTGTTGGCAATCAATGGGCGGCCGCCCGATGCGTCGATCGAATTCAGGCTTGCTCGAATGGTACAGTTCAATCGCCTCAGTGAGTTGACGGCGAAAGAAGGTCAGGTCTGGGAGGCGCGGGTGATTGAGAGCGGTGCATTTCACGGTCTTCCGCCTGCTGCGTATCGCGAATTATACGGCGACTCTTCAAAAGATGTTCCGGTGCAGGAGCCGCATGGCCAGGGGTTTCGTTTCGAGACTGAGCTGCGCTTACTATCGTGCAAGCTGGTACGGGCGGGCAGCTAAACGGGACGGGTCCAATTGATCCTAGATTCATCGCGACCGCTACGCTTCTCGCGCTTGGGCGGCGCCTCGCAGTCGACGTACGACTCGACCGGCACCATCTGGAAGCTGTCGGATGAAGCGGGCGAACTGGCCGAGTTCGACCGCTACTCGGGCGTGTTTACCCAATACTTCGACCCGGCGGGCAACGTCACCCAAGTCGTTTCGCGCGGCCCCGACGGCGAATTGCCCGGCGAAGTGCGGCGCGCGTACACCGACGCCGAGGGTAATACCACCGTCGAATCGCTGTTGTACGAATACGCGCAGTCCACCGACTCGATGTACCGCGTCACGTCGGTCACGTTGCGGCGACAGGTGAACGCTGGGCCTTGGAATAACGTCCGGCAGGCGCTCTACAGCTATCACGACGGCGGCACGGCGTGCGGCGCGCTGGGCGATCTGAAGACCGTCGTCACGCAAGCCTGGCAGGACGGCGCCTGGGCCACGCTGGGCACGACGCTGTACCGCTACTGGTTGGCGCCCGGCTCGGGCAGCAGCTCCAGCTCGGCTTCGGCCGCCGGCGGGTCGTCGAGCTCGTCGTCGTCATCGTCTTCGTCGAGCAGCTCGTCCAATCCCTGGGGCAACGCCCACATGCTCAAATATGTGGTGAACCCCGATTCGTACTTGCGGCTCGTTGGCCCCAGACGCGGTGGTGGCCCAGTACGCCGATAATTATTTTGAGTATGAAACGTTGCAGGGCGGCGAGAACCGCGTCACGCTGGAAGCGGTCGAAGGCGGCTCGCGCATTTATCGCTACCAGTACGAGGGCGACACCGGCGATACTGGCGCCAAGGGTGGCTCGGGCGATTTCAACGCCTGGACCGGCAAGACGACGGAGACCTTGCCCGATGGCACTCGGAATATCACCTACGGCAATTACGCCGGGCAAGTCATGCTCTCGATCAAAGTGCCAGCAGCGGGCCAGGGCAGCGGCCCGTGGTACGAATACTCGCGCTACGATACGCTCGGCCGGCAAGTGCTCAAGGCCGAGTCGTCGGCGGTCACCGGCTATAACGACCAGTACGCCGATTTGTTGAACTGCCAGGCGGTTTCGTCGTCGAGTTCGCAATCGTCGGGTTGCAACTCGCCGGGAATCTGCAACGGCAATCTGCAATACCTGGCCGACCACGCCGGGCTGATTCACTTGTACGACTACGACCCGGCCAGCGGCCACGCGATTCGGGAGCGTATCCGCAACGGCGAGTGCGGCTGCGACAACAAGCTGTGGGAGCGCGTCTACACGCCGTTCTATGCCAGCACCTCCAGCAGCAGTTCTTCGTCTTTAGGTGGCACAGCCGCCCCGGCTGTGTATCTGCTGACTCAAGAAACCCAGTTCCGCGACGACATCACGATCGATCCCTCGCAAAGTTACCGGATCACGACCAGTTATGCGTACACGCTGCTGCCCGGCACGGTGCGGGTGCAGTCGCGCACCACCACCTGGCCGGTGGTCGCTACGTCTCAAAACGGCTCGGGCGTGGCCGACAGCCGGGTCGATTGGTTCGACCAGTACGGCAATCTCGCCTGGAGCAAAGACGAGCGCGGGTTCATTCAGTATCGCGCCTATGACATTCCCACCGGCGGGCTAGTGCAGTCGATCGAAGACGTTGATACCTCACAAATGACCGGCGTGCCGGCCGGTTGGAGCACGCCCGCCGGCGGCGGCTTGCACCTGGTGACCGATTACGCGGTCGATTCGCTGGGCCGCACCGTGCAGACCCTCGGCCCGTGGCACGAGGTCGACCTCGGCGGCATCGCCACCGACGTCCGCCGCGCCACCTGGACGGTCTATCTCGACAGCGCGTATACCGTCTACTCCGGCCAAGGCTACGCCACCTATTCCCCTCTCCCTCCGGGAGAGGGCCAGGGTGAGGGCAGCTCATCAAGCTCTTCGTCATATGGCACAGCCGCCCCGGCTGTGTATGATTACGTCCTCATCAACCCCGTCTCAGTCACGATCACCGACGCCGTCGGCCGCGTGACCGACCAAATCTCGGCCGTGCGCACCACAAACCCTCTCCCGCCGACAGAGAGTTGGGCTGCGGGCGTAGCCTCTCAAGGCGCGCTCTCCTCCTCCGACACCTTCCCGCAATCCTCTTATTGCCGTTGGACAACCAACCAGTACGCCGACGGCACCGACCTTTCTACCACGCGAGTTTACTTCTCGATTCCTTCCTCGGGCGTTGGCCTCGAAGGCGTGAACTTTAACCAATCCGTCTTCGGTTACGACATCTTGGATCGTCGCAACCGCATGGTCTCCCCTGGCGGCACGATCACGCGCACGATTTTCGACGCTCGCAATCTGCCGACGGCCGTTTGGGTGGGCACCAACGACACGGGCGCCACCGACAGCGACCCGACCGGCGGCGGCGCGCCAGGCAACAACATGGTCGTCATCACCGAGTACGAGTACGATGGTGGCCTGGCCAGTGGCGACGGCAACCGCACCCAAGAAACCCAGCATGTCGATAGCACCACCACCCGCGTCACGGCGTTCAGCTTCGACTGGCGCAATCGCCAGGTGCAAGTCACGGCTGCGCAGGACTGGTATCAGGTGACGACGCTTGATAATCTCGATCGCGCGATCCAGGTCGATCGCTACGCCCAGGCGACCGGCAATCTCATCGGCCGCAGCAAAACCTTTTACGACGATCGCGGCCGCGTTTATCAAACCATCGTCTACGGCGTCGATCCCGGCACCGGCACTGTCGGCGCGGGCCTGGTCGATAACAATTGGTACGATCCCTCGGGCAATACCATCAAGTCGCTGCCTTCCGGCTCAGACGCCTTCACCAAGGTCGTTTACGATGGCGCCGGCCGGACAACCTTCCAGTACTTCGGCTATTCCCCTCTCCCTCCGGGAGAGGGCCAGGGTGAGGGTTCTTCGTCATCCTCTTCCAGCAGCAGCTCCCCTCTCCCTCCGGGAGAGGGCCAGGGTGAGGGCTTCAACGATCCGACAAACGACATCGTCGTCGAGCAGACTGAAACCGTCTTCGATCCGGCGAGGAGTGGAAACGGGGACATTCTACTTTATTCTTGCGTCATGCGGGCGATTGTGCTAGGTTGTGTAGCATGCCACGAACTGCACGAGCTTCCGTAGGCGGCATCTGCTATCACGTTCTCAACCGCGGCAACGCGCGCGGCGACGTCTTTCACAAAGACGGCGACTTTGCGGCATTCGTCAAGCTGATCGCCCTGGCGAACCAGCGGCTACCCATGCGCGTGCTGGCCTATTGCCTGTTGAACAACCATTTTCACCTGGTGCTTTGGCCGCGCGGCGACGGCGACTTGAGCCGTTGGATGCAATGGCTGCTGACGAGCCACGTCCGCCGCTACCATCGCCATTACGGCTCGAGCGGACACGTTTGGCAGGGTCGCTTCAATGCCTTTCCCGTTCAGACAGACGGCCACTTGTTGGCGTTGTTGCGGTACGTGGAACGCAATCCTTTGCGCGCCAATTTGGTTGCGCGCGCGGAGCACTGGCGCTGGTCGAGCTTGGCGTGGCGCCCGTCGTGCGCACGGCCGGAAATGCTGGCGGATTGGCCCATTGACTGTCCGGCAGATTGGGTGGCGCGGGTCAACCGGCCGCAGTCGAAGGCCGAGGAGGATGCGCTGCGACGCGCGATCGAGCGCGGTACTCCCTTCGGTTCGGAACGTTGGACGGCTCACACCGCAAGGCGGTTGGGTTTGGAATCGACGCTCCGCCCGAGAGGTCGTCCGCGGAAGAGAACAAAGTAGAATGTCCCCCTTTTCCTCCACCTGACCTCTCCAATGGGAGAGAGATCTGGATGTCGAAGTTATTTTTCGTCCGCTCCTAAAGGGCGACTTTCAGCGGCGCACGCGGCCCGAGGCAATGCCGGCGGCCAAGGCGGCGACTTCTTCCTTGGTCACGTAATTAAAGTCGCTCTTGATCGAATGCTTCAGGCAACTGGCGGCCACGGCAAACTGCAAGGCCCGCTCGGGCGAAGAGTAATCGGCCGAGTGCAAGCCATAGAGCAAGCCCGCCGCAAAGGCGTCGCCCGCCCCGACGCGATCGACAATATCGCGGATTTCGTACGGGCGGTGCTGACCTTCGGCGTCGAGCGGCGCGAAGTAAGCCCGATCGGCCGCGGCGTCGAACAGCATGGCGCTCCAGTTGTTGTGGCTGGCAGAGACACTTTCGCGCAGCGTAACGGCCACCCGCGAGATATTGGTAAACTGCTTGATCGCCGCGCGGGCCACCCGCTCGTAGGCGGCCGGGTTGATGCGGCCCTGCTCGATGGCGGTTCCCTCGGCATGAATGCCCAGTACGTCGCCGGCGTCTTCCTCGTTGGCGATCAGCAGATCGACGTACGGCAAGATTTGCGTCATACACTCGTGGGCCAGTTGCCTGGCCGACAAGCCGGGCTTCCAGCGCCAAAGCTTGTTGCGGAAATTCAAGTCGCACGAAACGCCCAGCCCGCACTGCTTGGCAAGCCGAACAAGGTCGAGCGTGGCGATAAAGGCGTTCTCGCTCAAGGCCGGCGTAATGCCGCTGATATGCACCCACCTGGCGCCATCGAGCGCGGCGGCGAAGTTGTATTCCTTGGGCAGGGCCAGGCTGATGGCGCTGTGCTCGCGATCGTAGATCACCGTCGAGCTGCGTTGGTTGGCCCCGGTCTCGACGAAGTAGATGCCCAGCCGTCCGGCGTCGCGCCCCACCACATACTGCGTGTCGATGCTTAGCCCGCGCAGGACGCCCAACAGGCTTTCGGCAATCGGATGCACCGGCAGCGCGGTCAGATAGCGGCATGGCGCACCCCACAGGGCCAAAGCCGCGCACACGTTCGCCTCGGCCCCGGCGAACGACAACTCGGCCCGCCCCGGCAGGCACTGGCGAAACCGCCAATGCCCCTCGGGAGCGATCCGCAACATGATTTCACCAAACGCGACGAACATCACCAACTCCAATCAACTCGGTTAACCCACGAGCGCACCGCCCAAATGACCTTGCACGATCATGGAAATACGGAACGCCACAGAGGGCGTTCCCCACAGATTGTTGGCTTCCCATGAATGTGCAAGGTCATTTAGTTTAAAGATTCGTGGCTGGCGGTCCATCGTCTGCGGCGGTGCTTCGCTCACGAAGTTCCTGCATGCCGCTGGAACGCTCTTGGCAGGTGCCGCAGTAAATCGCTGGCGATCAACGACACCTGACCCAACTCGGCGGCGGCCAGGTCGCCGGCCAAGCCATGCAGATGCACCGCCAGCCGAGCGGCGTCGAGCGGCGACAGCTTTTGGGCCAGCAGCGCCGCCGTGACACCCGTGAGCACGTCGCCGGTGCCGCCGGTGGCCATGCCCGGGTTACCGGTGGAGTTGTGAAACTGCTGATGGCCATCGGTGATCAGCGTCCGGTGTCCCTTGAGCACGATGACGGCGCCGCATTGCAAGGCGAGCTCGGCGGCGCGACGTTCCGCTTCGTCACGCGGCATGCGTCGATTTTGGCCGACAAGGCGCTGAAATTCGCCGGGATGCGGTGTGAGCACGCGCGGCCCGCCCGCTTGCTTCAACGTCTCTGGTTGCTTGGCCAGGGCATTCAAGGCGTCGGCATCGAAAACGGCGGGCTGCTTTAGATACGTGTAGAGCCAACCGACCAGTTCAGTCAGGTCGTCGGAGCGCCCGAGGCCAGGACCGCAAGCGACGACGGTCGCTTTTTCGGTTAATCGGCTCAGTTGATCGCGGGCCGCCAAGCTGATGCGTCCGGCCTCGTCGTGCTCCAGCGGCGCCGTCATATACGACGGCTCGAACGACGCGACGATCGGCTGGCACGCCCGCGGCGTGGCGATCTGCACCAGTCCGGCGCCGCTGCGCAACGCGGCGGCGCCGGAGAGCGCCATGGCGCCGGTCATGCCGGTCGAGCCGCCGACCATCAGCACGAAACCGAAATCACCTTTGTGGCTCTCGGGCAAGCGCGGCGGCAAGCAGGGAAGTGCGGTCATACGGCATCGTCCTCTGAGAATTCATTGCGGCGCGGCAATGATGGCTGAGCGCCGCGACGGGTGACGGCGAGAGCGGCAGCGCGGTTGGCCCAACGGGCGGCTTCGACCACCGTGCGGCCTTCGGCCAGCCCGACCGCCAGCACGCCGTTGAAAGCATCGCCCGCCGCCGTGGCATCGACGGCATCCACGGGGCGCCCGGCGATTTCGGTCACCGCATCGCCGACCACCAGGCAGCCCGCGGCGCCTAGCGTCACAATACACTGTCGGCAGCCGGCCTGCCGCAAGCGGTTCGCGGCCTCCAACACTCGTTCGCCGTTCGAGCAATCGACGCCGGTCAGCAAGGCGGCCTCGCTTTCGTTAGGGGTCAAGATATCGACGTATCGTAACACATCGAGCCGCTCGCGAAGCCTTTCGGCTGGCGCGGGATTGAGAATGGTGATCAGACCGGCTTCGCGCGCCCGCCGCAAACCGCCCAGCGCGGTCTCCAGCGGAATCTCGAGCGAAGTCAGCCAGACGCCCGCCGACGCCATAGCATCGTCGCCAATGCGATCGATGTCGCCGGGTGTTAAGGCATCGTTGGCGCCCGAAGCGACCGCGATCGCATTTTCGCCGTCGTGGCCGACGATAATGAGCGCCACGCCCGACGCGGCGCCGCGGACGGTCTTGACCCAACGGGCGTCGAGGTTCTCCTGGCTCAGGTTTTCCAAGGCCCGGCGGCCATACGCGTCGTCGCCGACGGCGGCTACGAACAGCACCGGTTGCCGCGCGACACGTGCGGCGGCGACCGCCTGGTTGGCGCCTTTGCCGCCTGCCGATTCATAGAACTCGCCGCCCAACACCGTTTCGCCTGGGCGCGGCAAGCGGGCGGCGCGGATCACCAGATCGGTGTTCACCGAGCCAACCACAATCACACGCGCGCCGGGCATTCGGCCTATCCGTAGAAGAACCGTTCGGGAATTGAGCCGCAACGCTTTCGATCATAGCGGGGCGCGCCGCCGCTGGCCATGCGCGATGCAAAACCGCACACCAGGTGTGCTGAAGGGCGCGCATTAAGCCAGCTTCGCTCAGCGCGACGATGTGTTGCAAAACCGCACTCGCCAACGGGGTGTGCCGCGGGTACAATCACCTCTCTCGCCTCGATTTCTCCTTCCATGCAACTAACGGTTCGTGACGTAGGCAGGGTTCTCAGCGTGTCAGAACCCACGGTCACTCGCTGGGTCAAGCAGCGTGGCCTGCCCGCCCGGCGTATTGCCGGGCGGTACTGGTTCAACCGCGCTGAGGTGCTGGAATGGGCGACGGCCAATCAGGTTCGCGTATCGGCCGAGTTGTTCGATCTTCAAGAACGCGGCTGCGCCGCGGTTCCGAGCCTGGCCGACGCGCTGGCCGCGGGCGGCGTGATCGCCAACCTGCCGGCCGCCGACAAACCATCGGCCATGCGAGCGCTGGTGCAAGCGCTGCCGCTGCCCGCGGCGATCGACCGTGACTTGCTTTTGCGGTTGTTCTTGGCTCGCGAAGCGTTGGCTTCGACGGCCATCGGCGAGGGCATCGCGCTGCCGCATGTTCGCAACCCGATTGTGCTGCACGTTTCTCAGCCGCTCATCACGCTCTGCTTTCTCGAGAAGCCGGTCGATTTCGGGGCGCTCGACGGCCAACCGGTCGATGTCCTGTTTTCGCTGATTTCGCCGACGGCGGGTAGCCATCTGCAACTGATCTCGCGGCTGTCCTACGCTCTGCACGACGGTGCGTTGAAGCAGGCGCTCGCGCGGCACGCCACACGCGAGGAAATCGTGCGCGAGCTTCGGCGAATCGAGGCGGGGTTGGCCGGCAACAACGGTGCGCGAAAGGCGGGCTCATAGCATGGACCCGTGGCTGGCGGCGATCGGTGTTCAGCTTCTGGCTGGCGTGGGCGCCCTCTGCCTCGCGAAACTGCCGCGCGCCGCCACAGCCATTGGCGCGGGCGGCGCCGTAGCGGGCTGCTTGATGGCCTTGCCGCCGACATGGCGCGTCTTGCTCGGCGCGACCCCAGAACCGCTGCACGTCGCTTGGGATCCCGCGCATGGCGTGTTTCGCCTCGGCGTCGACGCACTGAGCGCTAGCTTCCTTTTGCCGATCGTCGCGCTGTCGGCACTGGCGGCGGTGTACGGCTCCAGTTATTTGCTCGCTTATCGCCGCCACAAATCGCTGGGCGCGCCGTGGTTCTTTTTTAACCTGTTCATTGCCGCCATGGAGCTGGTGGTCATCGCCCGGTCGGAGGTGCTGTTTCTGATCGCTTGGGAAGCGATGTCGCTGGCGGCCTACGGCCTGGTAACGTTCGAACACGAGAAGGCCGCGGTGCGCCGCGCCGGTTGGATCTACCTGGTGGCCGCGCACTTGGGAATGGCCTGCCTCATCGCCATGTTCACTTTGCTCGATCGCCTGGCCGGCAGTCTCGGCTTCGATTTCGCCGCCCGATTTCCTGCCCCCTCAGCCGGGTTGGCCTCGGCGGTGTTTCTGCTGGCGGTATTCGGGTTCGGAACGAAGGCGGGTTTCGTGCCCGTGCAGGTCTGGCTGCCCGAGGCGCATCCCGCGGCGCCCTCGCACGTTTCGGCGTTAATGTCGGGCGTGATGATCAAGCTCGGAATTTACGGCGTGCTGCGCATTATCACGCTGCTGGAAGAACCCGCTTCCTGGTGGGGCGTCATGCTTGGCGTCGTCGGGTTGATCACCGCGCTGACCGGCGTCTCATTGGCCGTGCAGCAACGCGAGCTCAAGCGCGCGCTGGCGTATTCCAGCATCGAGAACATGGGCTTGATCGCGCTGGCGCTCGGCGTTGGGCTGTGGGCCAAGGCCAATCGTTTGCCCGGCGCGGCCACACTAGCCATGACCGCCGCGCTGCTGCACGTCTGGAACCACGCGATGATGAAAGCACTGATGTTCTTCGCCGCCGGCAGCGTACTGCACGCGACGGGCGCCGGCGACATCGAGCGGCTCGGCGGCCTGATGAAGCGCATGCCGTGGACCGGCCGCGCCATGTTGCTGGGCGGCGTGGCCATGGCCGGATTGCCCCCGCTGAACGGTTTTGTCAGCGAGTATTTGCTGTGGATCGGTTTGGCGGAAGGCGCGTTGGCCACCGCTGGCAGCGACAGCCTGGCCGCGCTGCTGGCATTAGGCGCGCTAGCGTTCATCGGTACGTTGGCCGCCGCCGCGTTTGTGCGGTTGACCGGCATCGCACTGCTGGGTACTCCACGAAGCGAGCACGCCGAGCACATTCACGAGTCTTCGGCACTGATGGTCTGCCCCATGGTTGTCCTCGTTTTACTTTGCCTGGCCGTCGCCCTGTGGCCGCAACATGCCGTAAGACTGCTGTTGCCCGCGGTCGATCAGCTTCTTGGGAAGGCTGTTTTTAGCAGTGAGGCCGTGGCGCCGCTGTCGGCATTGGGCGCAATCAACGGGTTGCTCTTGGCCGGCAGCGGTGTGCTTGGCATGTGCCTCGTGCTCCTTAGCCGCAAGACAATACGAGCCGACCGCCCCACGTGGGGATGTGGCTATGCCAGGCCGAGCGCGCGCATGCAATACACGGGCAGTTCGTTCGCGATGCTGCTGGCCGACCGGCTGCTGCCTCGGCCGCTGCAAGCGCGTGAAACCAAGCCAGAGATTCGCGGATTATTTCCCGCGCCCGCCGAATTCCGAGCAGAGTGTCCTGATCCGCTCCAACAAAGCCTCTACGAGCCGTTCTTTCGACGCTGGGCAGATGTTTTTAGCCGCCTGCGATTTTTGCAGCAGGGCAGAGTTCACGTGTACCTGGTCTATATGATGCTGGCCGTGGTCTTCGCGCTGGCTTGGGTGCGGTTGCGCGCCGCTGCGCCGTTATGAAGAGCCTGACGCAAATCACCACGATCGAAGTCGTTCATATCGCGCTGGCCCTGTGTCTGCCGCCGCTGCTGCTGGGCGCCATCCATAAGACGAAGGCGCGCTTCGCCGGACGGAACGGGCCGCCGCTATGGCAAGCGTACTATGACCTGCTGAAGCTCATGCGCAAGGGTATGGTTTTGAGCACGACCACCACCTGGGTCTTTCTGGCCGGGCCGATCGTGGGACTCGCCGCCACGGTGCTCGCCGTGCTGTTGATTCCCCTGGCCGGCTGCGACGCCCCGCTCTCTTTCACCGGCGATTTTGTGGCATTGGCGTTTCTACTGGGACTGGCGCGCTTCGTCACTGCGCTGGCGGCGCTCGACACCGGTTCGGCCTTCGAGGGAATGGGTGCTGCCCGAGAGATGACCTTCGCCTGTCTGGCCGAGCCGGCGCTGTTGTTGGGCCTGCTGGTGTTGGCCAAGTTGACCGGCTCGCTACGGCTTTCCGAGATGCTCGGTGCGTCGCTCGCCGCGCATTGGGCCACCGCCGGGGCGCCGCTGGCGCTGGTCCTTCTCAGTTGGCTGATTGTGCTGCTTGCCGAGAATTGCCGCGTTCCTTTTGACGACCCCAACACCCACCTGGAACTAACGATGATTCATGAGGTGATGGTGCTCGACCATAGCGGCCCGGCGTTAGGCATGATTGATTACGCCGCGTCGATCAAGCTGTTTGTTTTCGCGGCACTCGTGGTGAGGTTGGCGGCGCCCG
>DASVHB010000645.1:0-5774 GCA_036379195.1 Pirellulales bacterium | reverse complement strand
GCGATGGTCAGCGGCCCGCCCAGTTTCTCGGCGCCCGTGGCCAGATCGAGCGCGTGAAGTCGATAGACGTAATGGGTGCCGTCGGCGCGGATTTCCTTCGTGTTGGCAAGGACATACAGCGCCTGCGTCGAAGTATCGATCACGGGCGTGGCGGTGATGCCCATCTCGGGCGTCAGTGCCCCAGAGCCGGTGTCCTGGGCCGGCACGGTGGTGATGCCGTTGGCCGGGTCGATGAAGCTGCGCTGCCACAGAATGCTGCCGTTGGCCGAGTCGATGGCGTACACTCCGTCGTGCTCGGTGGCGACATACACCACGTTGTGCGTTCCCGCCGCCGGTCCAGCGGGAATATTCACGCCCTCCAGATAAAGCGGCTGGGCATACACCTGGCCATCGACGGGCGTACTCGAGAGCTTGCCGAACGTGGCCGAGTTGACGTTCGCCGGTGTCAGCACGGTCTCTTGGTTGTTGACGCCGGTGCTTCCCAGGTCGTTGTGATACCCGAGCACATTGGCCGACAGAAAGTCGCGGCGTTCCAGTACTTCCAGGGCCTGCGCCGTCCATCGGCGGCGGCGTTGCGAGAACGAAAGCGGACGCTTGGGTCGAGCAGGCGATCGGCGCATAGCGTGAAACCCTTGAGACAAAAAGGTTGCGCGCTTCGTGCGCACGGACTGGAACCGCTGCCAGCCGGGGCGAGAAAGGAACGAAGAGAAGTGAGGCGGCATCCCTAAATGGCGCTGCGCGTTGCCGCGACGATGGTGCCCCATCACTTACGCCACGCCGGCCCGTGACGTGAGTTCCAGTGTGATTCGAGGTCGAAGCTTTTCAAGCTCCCGTGCATGAACCCGCAATGCGCATCCGCCCCCGGACGCGCCAAACAGCGCGCCCATACCAACCCGAAGCGTAAGCGAGGTTAATTCGGGTTCCCGTCCTCGCTTACGCTTCGGGTTAGTGTGGGCTGGTGCGCAATGCGGGTTAAGCGATGGCGCTACCTTCGGCACAATCCATACAACCGCGAGATGGTCCGCAGTACCGACGTGGCTCCGACGCTCCGTGGCGAAGGCGAGCTGTCACTTTGGACGGTGTCGAATCGTGCGCCCGATTCACACGTCGCACAGTGCGACCGCCTGGCGCAAACCATCGAGCGGGTCGCGGGTGGGGATGAACTCCTGGCCCACATAGCCCTGATAGCCGATCTCGACCAGTGCCCGCATGATCGGCGGGTAATTGATCTCCTGCTCGTCGTCCAACTCGCGGCGGCCGGGGTTGCCGGCGGTGTGCACATGCGCGATAAAGTCGGCGTATTGCCGCAGCCGCACGATCACGTCGCCATCCATGATCTGCACATGATAGATGTCAAACAGCAGTTTCAGACGCGGCGAGCCGACCTCACGCAGAATCTCCATGCAGTAGTCGGTGTGGTCGCCCTGGTAGCCGGGATGCCCCTTCATCTCTTCGGTGGCGCGACTGTTCAGCATCTCAAGACACAAAGTCACGTTCTTCTTTTCGGCGTAGCCGACGATTTTTTTGTATCCCTCGACGCAGTTCTTCAGGCCCACGTCGTCGGGAATGTTTTCGCGGAAGCCGGTGAACGTGATCACGTTCGGATAGCCATACTCGGCGCAGGCGTCGATCGACGCCCGCATTTTGGCCAGGCACATCTCGTGATAGGCGGGGTTGTTCATGCCTTTTTCAAAGCCGTGGCTGCCGGCAATGGCGCAGACCAGACCGTGCTTTTTGAGCGTGGGCCAGTCGGCCGGATCGGCCAGCTCGATGCTCGGGCAGCCGAGCTGCCGGGCGACGCGGCACATTTCGTCGATGTTCCAGTACTTTTTGTAACACCATTGGACGAGTGACTGCTTGATGTTGCCTTTAGTGGCCACCGGTTCGTCGGCCCGCAGCGAGCCAGCCCGCAGCGACGCGCCCACAGCCACCGCCCCGGCCGCGGCGCCGCCCAAGAGTTGCCGACGTGAAAAAGCTTGTGAATGCGACGAAGGAACTTCTTGGCGGGGCGCTGGGCAGTGCATGGATGTCTCTTTCTTTTGAGGCGGTTTAGCTTCCAAGCCAACTATTATCATGGCGCGCGGGCGAAAAACAACCTTTGGCGCGGCCCCATCAGCGCCAGGTACGGAAAAGTCAGCCACGCCCGCGGGGAATTGTCAAACCTGCCGGCGCCGGGGGCCGGCGAGCTCCGCACGCGCCAAACAGAAATTTGCAATCTTGAACGAGCGGTGGTATATAAAGGGCACTTGTGCGGGCCTTTTGCGCGAAGGCCACGGCCAGGCCAAGTCGTTTCTATTTCCAGTCGGTCTTTCAATCCGGAGAGGGTTTTATGTCCCGCCTCACGTGTCAGGCTGTCGCGACTCGGAAGTGTACTCAACGAAATGGTTTCACGCTCGTCGAGCTGCTCGTGGTCATCGCCATCATTGGAATCTTGATTGCCCTGCTGCTTCCCGCTGTTCAGGCGGCGCGTGAATCGGCCCGGCGAAATCAATGCGCGAACAATCTCAAGCAACTCGGCATTGGCCTGCACGGCTACCATGACGTAACGGGCTCGTTCCCCTTTGGCCGCGGGGGCACGAGCACCGGCGTCATGAGCAACAGTGCTCGCGTAAGCGGCTTTATTCCCATGCTGCCGTACATCGAGCAAACCGCGATCTACGATCAGATCCGGACGGGGGGAAATGGCGCCCCACCCTTTGGACCACGCGGCTGGTCGTCGTGGAAGAACTGGAACTATACCCTTCCCACCTTGATTTGTCCTTCCGATGTTCACGCCAGGCCGGCCAATGGCGCTGTCGGACAGAACAACTATGCGTTCAGCCGCGGCGACTCGATCCATGGCATCATCACCGGCCAGGACTTGCGCGGCATGTTTATGTATTTGAAGACGGTTCGGATGGCCGACGTGATCGACGGCACGAGCAACACCATCGCCCTGAGCGAGCGCGTGCGCGCCAACTTCGGCATTGGAGGAAATTCGAGGCCGACGATTAAAGAAGGCACCGCCATCAGCCTGGCCAACCTGAACACCAACCCCGCCACCAATCCCGCGGCGTGCTTCGCAACGGCCCGTGGTCAGTATTTTCTTTTTCCACCGAAAGTCAAAGGCCGCTTCGGCACGCTGTGGACCGACGGCGAGCCGGAGCGCACCGGCTTCAACACGGTGATGCCGCCCAACGCTCCTTCTTGTGTGGGAGACGCCAACGTGAATGCCGACTCCAGCTCTGGGGTCTATGCGCCCAGCAGCTTCCATCCCGATGGTGTGTTGGGACTGATGGTCGATGGCTCCGTGAGATTCATCAACGACAACATCGACACGGGCAATCTTGGAGCCGTCGAGGTCACGTCTGGTCCGAGCTTCTTTGGGGTGTGGGGAGCGATGGGATCGAAATCGGGCGGAGAGGGTATACCCAACGCCGGTACCATCATGAATTAGCATCGGTACGTGACCAGTCGTGGTCGATTCAACTGAGAAATGTTTGATGGATGCGATGCGCGTGCACTGCCGGGCAGCCCGGTCGATGGTCGGCCAGAAGCCCTTGGTGGCCGGTGGTGTGTGGGCGACGGTTCTGTTGACCGTCGCTGGTTGCGGAGGCAAGCCGCAAACCGCTGGCAAGCTGGTCACAGGCAAGGTCACTTATCACGACCAGCCGGTGGCTGGCGCGATCGTGACTTTTTCATCGGCCAGTGCGTCGGCTTCGGGCATGACGGACGAACAGGGGCAATTCATGCTGCGCACCTCGCTCGGCGAAAACGTGCCGATTGGCGATTACCGGGTGCTGGTCATCAAAAGTGAAGAGATGCCGCGCAGCGGAGTCGAGTCGGCCACCGAGGCCGATTACCGGCCTCCTGACGACGACGCGCCGCCTCCGCCGGCGCCGAAAGACCTCTTGCCCGCCCAGTACAAGACGGTCGAAACCACCACCTTAAGCGCGTCGGTCACGGAAAAGGGACCGAACGAATTCACTTTTCCGTTAACCGACCATTAGCCGGCACGTCACTGAAACGGGACCGAACGAATTCACCTTTCCGTTAATCGTCTAAACACGCCGGACGCCGATTACTCCGCTTGGGCCGATCAGGTGAGGCGGCTGCACGGGGCATTGGCTGAGTTGAACGCGGCCGCCTGTCAACTGGGCCTGGCGCCGGCCGACCATGATGACTGGTTCGCGCTCCTCGAGCGAAAGCTGCTGCCGCAGCTTGAGCTGCCACCGTTGCTGGTGGTGGCGGTGGTCGGCGGCACGAATATCGGCAAGTCGGTGCTGTTCAACCATCTGGCGGGCGAAACGGCCAGCGCCGCCAGCCCGTTGGCCGCGGGCACCAAGCATCCGGTCTTGCTCGCGCCCGCCGGACTCGACGGCGAGGCCGCGCTGCCGGCCCTGTTCGAGGGTTTTGAGTTGCGCCGTTGGCGTTCGCCCGACGATCCACTTGTCGAATGCGACGAGCATTTGCTCTTTTGGCGCACCGGGGCCGCCGTTCCCGATCGACTCTTGCTGCTCGACACTCCCGACGTCGATAGCGACGCCCAGGTCAACTGGCATCGGGCCGAGCAAATTCGCCATGCGTCCGACGTATTGATTGCCGTGTTGACGCAGCAGAAATACAACGACGCGGCCATTAAGCAGTTCTTTCGCAAGGCGGCCGAGGCCGACAAGCCGGTGATCGTGGTCTTCAATCAATGCGACTTGCAGGGCGATCGCGACTATTGGCCGCAGTGGCTCGACACGTTCACGACCGAAACCGGCATTTCACCGCTGCAGGTGTATGTGGCGCCTTACGACCGCGCGTCGGCCCATGGGCTGCGGCTGCCGTTTTACGCGGTCGGCCCCGACGGCCGGCAGCCGGCGAGCGAGCCCTCGCCGCTGGCCTACGAGTTGGGCCAATTGCACTTCGATGCGATCAAGCTTCGCACCTTCCGCGGCGCGATGACCCGCGTGCTCGACCCGATCGCCGGAGCGCCGGCTTTTCTGGCGCGGGTGGGCCAGGCGGGCGGCGAATTTGCCGCCGCCGCGCAGAGTCTTTCGGCCGGCGAGATGGCCCGCGTCAACTGGCCGACGCTGCCCGCCGTGCGGCTGGTGGCCGAGATACAGCAATGGTGGGACGAGCGGCGCAGCCCCTGGTCGCGGCAGGTACACGGCTTTTACCGCGCGGTGGGGCAAGGCGTTACCTGGCCGATACGGCGCGCCTGGCGGGCGACGCACCCCATCGCGCGCGATCCGTGGGAAACGTTTCGCGCCCGCGAGCGCGAGGCCATCGTCGAAGCCATCGCCAAGCTGCTCGACGAGCTCGATCGGCTGGCCCGTGTGGGCAACGAAATTCTGCGTCCTCGGTTGGCGGCGCTGTTGGGCGGCGGCGCACGGCAGAGGTTGCTAGAGCGCGTGGCGGCTGCGCACGCCGAACTGCCCGCCCTGGGCGACGACTATCGCCGCGATCTGCGGGCGGAGCTCGACGGCTGGTGCGCGGCCAATCCCCGGGCGGTGACTTTTCTGCGCTCGCTCGATCATGCGGCGGCGGTGGCCCGTCCGGCGGTCACGGTGGCCCTGGCCGTCAGCGGTTGGATCTTTGCCGGCGACGTGGTAGGGCAAGCCGCCGCCCAGGTGGCCGGCCACACCGCCGGCCATCTCACGGCCGAGGTAGTGATTGCCGGCGGCATCGCCGGGGGCGGCGAGGCGGTGGTCAGCGCCACCGGCGAAGGCATGAAACAAGCCGCCGCCCGGTTGTTTTATCGTTTGCAGGCGCACTACGCCGAGCTGCGCGCCGCTTGGTTGGCCGAT
>DASVHB010000644.1:0-3886 GCA_036379195.1 Pirellulales bacterium | reverse complement strand
GTTTGAAGAC
Source organism: Pirellulales bacterium (assembly GCA_036379195.1). Lineage (GTDB taxonomy): Bacteria > Planctomycetota > Planctomycetia > Pirellulales > JAICIG01 > JAICLL01. The sequence goes on along the minus strand of DASVHB010000644.1, from coordinate 3,876 downwards.
GGTGGTGTTGCCTTCGACTAGGCTGGGCGCGAGCATCCACAGCGGCACGGCGAACGGAAAATTCCAGGGCGTGATCACCGCCACCACGCCCCGCGGCTTGCGGCGCACGTAGAGATCTTTGGCTTCGATTTCCGAGTCGATCACCTGCCCGCTCGGCTGCCGGGCGGTGCCAAATACATACTGCACCATGTGCAGCCCCTCGACGACTTCGGCGCGGGCTTCGTCGACAATTTTGCCGCTTTCGCGGGCGAGCACGCGGGCCAGCTCATCGACGTCGCGTTCGATCAGTCCGGCCAGCTTGAGCAACAGCTCGCCACGCTTGACGCGGCTGGTGCGCCGCCAAGCGGTAAACGCCTGGCGGGCCGCGGCCACGGCGGCATCGACTTCCGCTTGGCCGCCGCGCGGATAAACGCCGGTCACTTCGTCGAACCGCGCCGGATTGCGGCTCTCGAACCGTTCGCCGCGCGCCTGGCGCCATTCGCCCTCGATATAATGCGCGCCGGTCCAAACTTGTCCGGCCACTGCTTGCGCCATAAGGCACCTCCTGTAGGTCAGGCTTTCCAGCCAGACGCAATCTGCCGTGAACGCCGCGCCCCATTTCAAGGATATGCCACAGCCGCATTCAGGCAAGCGTAGACGAGCGGCGCCGAGGCGCTATAATGCCGGTTTCAGCAGCACTAGGCGACTAGAACTGGTGGCCGCGGTAGAGCCTTGGCGATGCTCCGGAGCATGACACCTGGGGCATCGCCAAGGCTCTGCCCCAGCCACCGCGATACGCCAGCCACCGCGACATTCGTTCAACATCGACATTTACTACCGGGAGCAAATCTTGCCAGAAAACGTCGTCATCATCGGCAGCGGGCCGGCCGCCTGGGCCGCCGCCATTTATACCGCTCGGGCAGCGCTGAAGCCACTGGTCTTCGAGGGCGCCATCACCGAAGACAACCGCATCGCCGGCACGCTGCCGTTAGGCCAATTGGCGCTGACCACCGAAGTCGAAAACTACCCCGGCTTTCCACACGGCAACCTGGGGTCGTACCTCGACGACGCCATTGCTCCAGCGCAGCGGCAAATGATGGCCCCATACACGCAGCACGGCGTGAGCGGGCCGGAGCTGATGGAGCTGATGCGGCAACAGGCCAAAAACTTTGAGACGCGGATTATCACCGACGACATCGTCGAGGTTGATTTTTCAGGCCGCCCGTTCAAGCTGCGGTCGTCCGAAGGCCAAATCACCGAGGCCCAGGCGGTGATCGTGGCCACGGGGGCGCGGGCCAACTATCTGGGACTGCCCTCGGAAGACCATTATAAAAACCGCGGCGTTAGCGCCTGCGCGGTGTGCGACGGCGCGCTGCCGAGGTTCCGCAATCATCCGCTGGTGGTGGTGGGCGGCGGCGACTCGGCTTGCGAAGAGGCCAGCTATCTCTCGAAGTTCGCCAGCAAGGTTCACATGGTGCACCGCCGCGATCAACTGCGGGCTTCGAAGATCATGGCTCGGCGCGTGCTCGAAGATCCCAAGATCGAAATGATGTGGAACAGCGTCGTCGATGAAGTGCTCGGCGACGACCGCCAGGGTGTGACCGCCGTGCGGTTGAAGAGCAGCGTCGACGACAGCCGCCGCGAGTTGCCGGCCTCGGGCATGTTTCTGGCCATCGGCCATACGCCCAACACCCGCTTTGTCGAAGGCAAGCTGGAGCTGACGCCCAAGAAATACATCAAATGGACGGTGCCGTTCCGCACCAACACCAGTGTCGAGGGCGTGTTCGCCGCGGGCGACGTGGCCGACGACTATTATCGCCAAGCGGTCACCGCCGCCGGCAGCGGCTGCATGGCCGCCCTGGACGCCGAACGCTGGCTGGCCCACCAGGGGCCGCATTAGTATCAAGGCCAGGCGGCGAGGGGGCAGAACGGGATCGAGCGTTAGCGGATCACCGGCACCTTTCGCCAACCGGTAAAACTCTCGGTGAACTCGCGGAACGAAAAACACCAGATGACGAGCTTTTTGCCTTTCAGGTTGTCGCGGCGGCGCAACAACTCGATGCGCGTCGTGCTGGCGCCCGAGCCGCGCACGCCAACCAGATCTACCGGCACGCCCAGACGCAACGCCAAATGATCGGGCAGGCCGGCGCCCCGCGCGAACAATTCGGGATCGTGAAACACCAAGGTGTGGCTGTCGCCCATCAGTAAAATAGGGCTATCGCGGCTGGGCATGACCGGCGACAGCACTTTGCCTTGACGAACGCCGACAAACTCCAGCGACAGACGTTCACGCTCCCTCACCCCTGCCCTCTCCTGGAAGGAGAGGGAGTCGCGCGCGGGTCTTTTCTCATCAATCATCCGGGCCAGGTCGCCCGAGATTTCGACCTCGCGCGACTCGGAGTCGTATTTCGTCTTGGCAAGATCCATCCACCAAGGCCGGTCGCGCAATCGATCGGCAATGGTCTGCGCAGCGAGGGCCACCGCCGCTCCCGACCAGTGGCTGTCGGTCTGGCAATACATGCCGGGCTGGCCGTCATCGCGACGCTCGACAAAAGTAGGAAGCAAATCGATCACGATCACACCGCGTTGAGCGAGCAGATCGTAAAATTTTTTTTGATCGGGGTCGTGGCGTTCTTGTTCGCTCGCCGGCGGTTGCAAGGCCGCATCGAGCCGATCGGGGTAAACGGCCGCCTTGGCCGGCACGGGCACCAGCAGTAACTCGATCTGCGCCTTCCGCAGTTGCTCGTTGAAATCGACGATCGCCGGCAGCGGATCGGCGTATTCGGGCTTCGACGAGCGACTGACCTTGACGGCAAACTCGCCCCAGAACGGACCGACACTGAGCGAACGCAGTTCGGGCACGAAGAACAGCCAACCGTCTCGGCCGGCGATCGCGCTGAGTTTTTCCTTCTCAGCCTGGGAAACTTTTGCCCGGATTACGGCAGCAAAGGTTTGCGCGCCGTCTGCGGCGGCCCGCGACGCGCTGATTAGTAACACGGAGACCAGCAACACCGAGAACATACCCATCCGGCCGGTGAGGACAGCAACTTTTCGCGCCGCACCTTCGACCCCATCGAGCTTGTCTCGATGGTGAAGAAGATGGTTCGCTAATGGCCAATGACCTCGCTTTCCGCGACCCCATCCAGCTTGCCTGGATGGTGAAGAAGACATTGCGTCAAGCAGGAACCTCATGCGAATCTGATTCACCATCCAGACGAGCTGGATGGGGTCTTTCAAGATTTGCGCAGGCATTTGCTAGCTCACCATCTCGTTCACCGATCCGCACAAGGCGGATGGGGTCTGAATAGGCACACAGCCAAAACTCATGCCTTGCGTCATGGCTCTTCTCCCCAGAACAGCGGCAGGTCGATCAGCTTGAAATCAGGATCGTCCAATTCAATGCGGTTCAGGCTGCCATACTTCGCCCGCGCCCTGTCCCACGGTTGGAGTATCAAGGTAACCCGCTCGCCCGGCTGATATCGCGCGGCGGGCGTCCAGCGATTGTCGCGCATGCCGAGCAAGTAAACCACGATTTCCTCGCTCGGTGCGGCGCCCTGAACCGCTTCCACGCCGGAAAGGTGTACCGCCATCACCGCATCGCGATACGGTACGCTGCCGGGCCGAGGCACGCCAGCCGCCGCCTCGATCGTGCCCATTACCACCATCTGACCTTCGGCGGTCGACGACGGCGATGAAGCCGAGCTTTGGTCATCGCTCGATCCCTTCGCCGGCGCCGGATCGCCCAGCGGGATCGTCTTCCAATCGCCCGCCGCCAGCTCGCGGGCGGCAAACTCCCAGATCACCAGCCGTTTCCCCGACAGCCGATCGTCGCCGCGGGCAAGCTCCCCGGCCAGTGTCTGCCGTGTAGCATAGGCGCCCGCGTCGTTTTGCGAAATG
>DASVHB010000643.1:0-8885 GCA_036379195.1 Pirellulales bacterium | reverse complement strand
CAGAGCTGGCCGCGCACGGCGTCATCATCTTGCAACGCATCGTCGGCCATCGATGCCCCGGTGCGCTGTTTTCACGCATGGCAACCACCGGGGCATCGCCGCGGCTGCGCATTGCCTGGAAAACGGCCGTGTAGGGCGCGGCTCGGTCTCGGCCACCGGCCCTATAGTATGCCCGACGAATCAGGATCAACAAGCCGAAACGTGGCATTGCCGCGGCTGGGCGACTGGGTCACAATAGTCACATCATGCCGCGTTTTCACTTGGTTCGCATCGGCGCTTTAGGCCACATCGGACGGTTCCGTTCGCCCGACGCCACTCGCTTTCCGCGCGGAACGCGGGTGATTGTGCGCACGGCCAGGGGGCTGGAGACCGGTGAAGTGGTGGCGCCGCCTGCGCTGGAAAGCCAGGCCGAGCCCGACGGCTCGATCGTGCGCGGCATGACGGTGGAAGACCAGCTTTTGGCGGCGCGGCTCGATAAAAACCGCCAGGCCGCTTACGACGCTTGCCGCCGCCGTCTTGCCGAGCTGCAACTCGACGTGGCGCTGCTCGATGTCGAGCACTTGTTTGACGGGCGAACTCTGGTCTTTTACTTTCTGGGGCTGCAGCGGCCTGAGATCGAAGCGCTTACCAATGAACTTGCCGAAATCTACGACTCCCACGCCCAGATTCGTTCGTTCGCCGACACGCTAACACACGGCTGCGGTCCGGGTTGTGGTACCGACAACGCCACGGGGGGCGGCTGCGGCAGTTGCTCTACGGGCTGCGCCGTCGCAGGCGCTTGCGCCACACGAAGGCCCGGCTGATCACGGAGATGGCAAAAAAATCAGGGGCAGAAAATACTAAGAGAGGGTCAGGTGCTTGGCGGCAAAGCCACTTCCGCCTTTATGTTGATTCCCATTTTTTGCCACTCATCTTTTTGCCTTCCCGTCGGCGTCGCCCGGAACCTCCGAGAGCTGGCTGGCCGAACGAGCAGCGGCCGGTTCCTGAAGATGGTACAGCGCGGCATCGGTGCGCAGAAAGGCGGAACGGCCGGCGAAAGCGGGCGTGGCCAGGGTGCGGCCTGCGAGCTGATTGACCGCCAACAAATCGTACTGGCTGCCCGGCGAGATGACAAAAGTCGTTCCCTCTTCGTTGGTCAGATAAATGCGCCCGCCGGCCTCGACCGGCGACGCCGAAAAGGCGCCGTTGAATCGCTGCCGCCAGCGCTCTTTGCCGTTTCGGGCGTCGAGGCAGGTGACCACGCCCTGGTCGCTCAACAAGTAAAGCTCGTCGCCGACCAACAGTGGTGAGGGAGTATGCGGTACGCCGCGCCGAGCAGACCAGGCCAGATGTGTCTCGGTCACGTCGCCCTGGCCTCCGGCACGCAATGCATAGAGCCGTGGCGTCCAGTAGCCCGAACAAGCGTAAATCAGGCCGTGCCCAAACACGGGGCGGGGCACGACTGAATGTCCGTCGTGGCGATAGCGCCACAGCTCTTGCCCGCTGGCCGGATCGCGACCGATGATCGCTCGCCCGTCGTCGCACACCAGTTGCTCGGCGGCCCCGACCGGCACCAGCAACGGCGTCGAGTAGGCCATTTCGGCTTCCAGCGGCTGCTGCCAGCGGACCTGCCCGGTGCGCTTGTCCAAGGCCACCGCCGACTGCGTCTCGTAGCCGTCGCAGAGCACAATGAGCAGATCGCGCCAAACCACGGGCGACCCGCCCGAGCCATGATGTTGATCGTAGTCGAGCTTGGCGCGCCAAACGACCTGCCCATCGCGTGCCAGGCAGGCGGTTCCCTGCGAGCCGAAATGCACATACACAAAGCCGCCGTCGAGCACGGGCGTCGGCGACGCGTGGCTGTTTTTGGCGGCGATGCGCGGCAGTTCGCCGGGGCGAAACACCTCGACATCGTGCAGCACGCGGCCGGTGCCGCGGTCGAGACAGATCGCCCGCAGCGTGCGGCTGGGCTCGTGGGCGGTGGTTAGCCAGATCTGGCTGCCGCCCACGACGGGCGACGACCAGCCCAAACCCGAAATCGGCGTTCTCCAGACGACATTACTCGTGTCGCTCCACTCCAAGGGCGGCTCGGCCTGAGGGGCGTGTCCTTGCCCATCGGGCCCGCGAAACTGCGGCCATTCGTCGGCGGCACGAGCAAACTCTGATCTGCCCGCCGCCACGGCAAGCGCCATTAGGACTCCGGCTGCCCATGCGACGTTTTTGATGGTGGCAACCACCAGAACCCTGAACCCTGAACCCTGAAACCTGAACCCTATCTTCATCGTTGAATCACCAAATTCGGACGTGCCGCTTGCAACTCCGCTACCGCCGCGCTGCTCAGCCGAGTGCCGCGCAGATGGATGTGTTCGAGCCGGCGGAGCTTTTTGAGATGCTCGATGCCCTGGTCCGTGATGCGCGTCTCCGAAAGATTCAAGTCGACCAGATTGTGCAGCGCGGTGAGGTGCAACAGCGCGGCGTCGGTCACGTCGACTCCGCTAAGGCTAAGTTCTCGCAGGCCCGACAGGCTTTCCAGATGCACCAGGCCGGCGGCCGTGACATTGGTTCCGTCGAGCGACAACGATTGCAGTTGGCGGCAGCCGCGCAGGTGCCAAAGACCGGCGTCGCCCACATCGCAATTGGCGAGATCGAGCACTTCTAATTTGGACATGACCGCCAGCTCGATGAGGCCATGATCGGTCACCTGGGTGTCGGCCAGATAAAGTGCCCGCAGGTTCGGCAGCGTCTGCAAATGCTGCAAGCCGGCGTTGCCGACGGCGGTCCAATCGAGCCAGATCCCTTGCAACTCTGCGAGCGACCGCAAATGCAGCAGCGCGCCATCGTGAATGGGGTTCCACGAAAGCTTGAGCGTCTTGAGCCGCGGCAGGCGAGCAAGCTGCGCCACGCCGGCGTCGGTGATTTTGGCGTCGAATAGATAGAGGTGCTCCAGTTGGGCCAGCGCGGCCAGCCGTGCCAAGCCCTCGTCGCCCGTCTTGGTCCAGGAGAGGTTGAGGTATTTAAGCTGCCGGAAATTGAGCAGATGTTCGATGCCGGCGGGCGTAATGCGATTGTCGTGCAGGGCGAGACCTTCGAGTTGCGTCAGGCCCTGCAGATGGACCAGCCCGCGATCGGTGATTTTGGTCTGTTCGAGCTTGAGGATACGCAGGCCGGTCAGCGGCGCGATCAGCGCCAGCCCGGCGTCGGTGACGGGCCTGCGCGAGGCGTCGAGCCAGCGGAGTTCAGCCAGCGCGGCCAAATGCTCCAGTCCGGCGTCGCCGCCGTTCCATTCGACCACGTAGAACGGCGTGCCGCTTTCGTCAGTTTCGGTTTGCACCTGCGCGCCCAGCGTCACCAGCCGCATGAACGCCAGGTTGCCCGGCGAATCGGAGGCGGGCGTGGGCCGCCGCGCGGTGAACAGCGCGCGCAGCGGGCCGGGCTTTCGCGTTCGCCCGCTTGGCGATTGCAGGGCGGCCGGTTCGTCGGCTCGCGCCGCGCCGGGCGGCTGAGGCAGCAAAAAGGCCATTGCCAACGCGAACCGGCCCGCCGCATGTGCGCAGCCGCGCCGCGTGGCACGCAACGGTCGAAACGTCTCAACGGCGGTGGCGCTCATCTCGCTCCAAGGCCCAGAATTCAAAGGCATCGAAATGTCGGACCTCCTGCCGGCCGGACCCCGCCGAGCGCGAGCCGGCAAGCCAGCGCCGCAGGCGATCGGCCCAGCGTGGCGGGCTGGGCGATGGTCGCGCGCCAGGGCTGGCCAGTGACGGCGGCGGCTCGACGGCGCGGACCGCCTCGACCGCGCCGAACACCACGGGAACCGCCGTCAGCAACCAAAGCCGCCGCGAAATGGAGAAACGATCGCGTGCCATGCCGTCACAAGTTCTGTGCTCTAGGCCGGCCTCCCGCGCAGCAGCGCGCGGCAATGGCCGAGCCGATGGGGGGCGGAGTGTCGCAGAGATTACGACCCGCGTCTAGAGCAGATTAAGCCGCACTCCGCCCATGACGCAGCGCCAATCGTCGAATCAAATACTGCCTACGCGGGGCGGCAAACGACAGGGATGACAGAAAGATTGATGACAGAAAAATGGGCGATTGTCAGTGCCTGACCCAGAGCCGGCGGGCAGGCGGGAGCCCTACACCACAATGCGGTTCTGGGGCTTGGTATTCATGGCCGGTTCACCCGCATTTTTTCTGTCACCAATTTTTCTGTCATCATTCGCCTCGTATTACAAAGCCCAGGTGCAACTCGGCGTGGCGCAGATGAAATTGCGTCCAGTCGGCGTGCGTGAGCTTGCCGAACACGGAGTGCCGGGTGGCCTTTTTGCAGGCCATTACCCGGTTTTGATTTTTGCATTTTGCGTTTTGACTTTCTTCGATCTCCAGGCGCGGCTCGGCAAGCCGAATTCGTCCATCACGGCGGCGGCCACCAGCGAGGGCGAACGATCGACGCCCAACGCGGTCAGCCGCTCCCACAGCCGCCCGCCGGCCGACAAGGTCTGCCGCAAGTGCGCCGGACAGGGCACCTGGCAGTCGGCGTCGGGCAGCAAGTCGGCCTGCCGGGCCGCCAGGGCCTCGCCCAGATCGTCTATCTGTTCGATCAACTCGAAGCTCGCCAGCCCGATGACCAGCGGATTGTCGCGGCCCGCGATCTTCGATCGAGCGTCGGCCTTGAAAATCACGATCGGCTTGCCTAGGCTCCAGGCCATCGCCGCTTCGGCCACCGCGCCTTCGTCGGGCACGCGGCCGTTCATGTTCAACACCAGCGAGCCGCAGCCGACAATCACCTGATAGACGTCGAGCGCGAAGATCGCTTGGTGCAGCAGCCGGCCCGCGTCGGCGGCGTCGTAGCCCTGTTCGGCCAGATAGGGCTGCACCTTGGCAAACTCCAGCCCGTCGGCGTGCGGCACAAATGGTTCGTAGCCCGACCGGCGCAGGCTGTCGGCGATGGCGGTCATCTCGCGGCGTTCGGGTTCGTTGAACAGCGGGCCGGCGCAATAGACGCGTTGCGTTTGACGCAGCGGGAAAATGGTCATTCGTGAATTCCGTTCTACGATCTAGCCTCGCCTCTCGGGACTTTGGTAACGTAACGATCAGATCGCTCACTTGCAACTGAGAGCTGCTTGGTTTTGAAGTTAAGGCGACGACGTCGCAAAAGGTCTGTAGGGAACGCCCTCCGTGGCGTTCCGTGAGGCGCGGCGCAGGGCCGAATCGCAGTTCACGGAACGCCACGGAGGGCGTTCCCTACAGAACAAAAAATCGGAATCAACCGCTTCAATTGTTTTTTCTTCCGCCCCATGCTTCGACGTTTCACTTCTGTGATGCTCCTGCTGATTGCGGCTCAAACTCGTTTGCCTCGCGCGCCGGCCGACCAGCCGGCGCAGCCCGCCGCACGCAGCGTCGCGGTCAACCTAACGCTCGACCCGCAGGTGGCCGAAGGGCCCGTAAGCGGCAGGCTCTTTGTCTACCTCTCACGCCGAGCGGAGGGCGAGCCGCGGATGGGACCGAATTGGTTCGCCCCAGAGCCTTTCTTCGCAATCGACGTCACCGACTGGAAGCCAGGCGAAACCCGTACGCTAGACGACCGCGCCGACGGCTTTCCCGATCGCGTCTCAAAAATTCCGCCGGGCCGGTACCGCGTGCAGGCGCAGCTTGACCACCAGCTCGACACGCATCACGCGGCTCAAGGCGAGGGAAATTTTTACAGCGCCGTTGCGCTGTGGACGATCGGCCCCGGGCCGGTCGAACCGCTGCCGTTGACGCTCGACCGCGTCGTCGGGCCCAGGGCGTTTCAGGAGACCGCCTGGCTGAAAGAAGTCGTTCTTCCCAGCCCGTTGCTCTCCGATTTTCATCATCGGCCGGTGCGGCATCTGGCCGCGGTGGTCTTGCCGCCAAGCTACGAGCGCCAGCCCGAGCGGCGATACCCGGTCATCTATTCGGTTCCCGGCTTTGGCGGCACGCACTACGACGCGATGCGTAACTATGCGACTGGGGCGCCGCCCGCGGCCGCGGGCGAAACCGAGTTTATCCGGGTGGCGCTCAGCGGCGACTGCAAATGGGGGCATCATGTCTTTGCCGACAGCGCCACCAACGGTCCGCGCGGGACCGCGCTGGTTGAGGAGCTGGTTCCCCACATCGACGCCCGCTTCCGCACGGTGGCGGCGCCGTCGGGTCGGTTTGTCACGGGGCACAGCTCGGGCGGCTGGGCCAGCCTCTGGCTGCAAGTCAGCCAGCCCGATACGTTCGGCGGCGTCTGGAGCACCGCGCCCGATCCGGTCGATTTTCGCGATTGGCAACAAGTGAATCTCTATGTCGATCCGCCCTTGAGTCTTTACTACGACCAGCGCGGAGCGGCCCGGCCAATCGCCCGCCGCGGCGTGACGCCGGTGCTCTGGTACGCCTCGTTTGCCAAAATGGACGACGTGCTGGGGCGCGGCGGGCAGTTGCGCTCGTTTGAAGCGGTCTTTAGCCCCTTGGACGAAGAAGGCCAGCCGCGCCGCATGTGGGACCGCCGCACGGGCCAGATCGACCCGGTGGTGGCCCGCGCCTGGTCGAAGTACGACATTCGCCAAAAGCTCGAGCGCGAGTGGAGCGAGCTCGGCCCCAAGCTGCGCGGCAAATTGCACGTCTATACCGGCGCGCTCGACACGTTCTATCTCGACGGCGCCGTTCGCAAACTGGCCGACAGCATGAAACAGCTTGGCAGCGACGCCGAGATTGTGGTCGTGCCTGGCAGAGACCATCGCGATCTGCTATCCGCCGATCTTATCCACCAGATGCGGCGGCAGATGACTGAAGCGTTCCGCAAAGCACAAGCGGTGCAGTAGGGTGGGCATTGCCCACCATCGGAATTCACGGTGGGCAATGCCCACCCTACGCCCTGAGGCCTGGAAGCCCGACGCGTAAGTGAGGGTCTTGCGCAGTTTTTCCGCTTACGCGTCGGGCTACCATGCTCCGGGTCGTCGGTCGGTCAATTCCCTCGATGCCAGGCAGACGCGCCGAGGCACCGGCTCGCACCGGGGTGGCATTGCGTGATTTCACCGGCGGCTGCCAAGGCATCGGTAGGCCCGCGGTGAAACCCAGCGCGAGCGTCACGAGCACATAAAAGCAATAGTGAAAGAACGCGTTTTCGATCTCCAGGTCGAACGTGGCGAACGCCGCGCCGGCCCCAATCAGGAAAAACGGCGGCGCGATGTAGATCCAGCTCCACGCCGCGCCGGCGGCGTCTGCCGGTAGCAGATGGTAGGCGCCCCACAGGGCCAGATAGATCAGTCCGCAAAGGATGCCCCGCAGCCATAACGAGCGACCGCGGTGCGGCTCGAGCTCGTCGTTTTGCAAGAACCAATATCCGCCGACCGCCAAGGGCGCCGAGAGCAAGAGCAATCCGACGGCCCGCAGCCACAATTGCTGCTGCAACGGCTGCCGAACGAGCCAGGCGACGGCGAACGTCACCAGCACTCCGCCGGCAATCGCCAAGCTGGGCACCAGAGCGAATTTGGTCTCTTTGCGGAGCAGCGGCTTGACCACCGGACGCCCGGTCGACGTCTTAGGTCCGATGGTTTCCGGCTCGTGAATCTTTACTTCCAGGGGAGCTGGCGGCGGCTTTTTGGCCGCGCCGTCTTGTTTGGCGCCGGGCGTGGCGGCCGCGGGCGGTTTGCCGCCGGGCGCTGCGGTGGCCTGCGTGCCGCCGGGGGCGGCTTTTCCCGGGGTGGCCGGAGCGCTCGATGCCTTCTCCGGCGATTCGGCCTTGGGAATGCGAATCTTGGCCTTGCAGTTGGGGCACGGTCCCTCCATGCCCGCAAACTTGTCGCTGACCTGGAACTTCTTCTTACATTTCGGACAATTGACCGGAATCGGCATGCGCGCGTCGCTCGATTGCGAACCACCAGGTGCTCTTCTCCGCCAGACCTAGTGTTTGCGGTGCGCCCGCCTGCGTCAAGCGCGATTGTCCCGAGGCAAACTCGAAGAGGTTCATCTCGATAAGCGCCGGTGGCTGGGGCACCGGCGACCATGATTGTTCCGGGCGCGGCGGCATACTACGATATCAGTGATGCCCATCAGCTTTACCTGTCCCAATGGCCACCGGGTATCTTGCCCCGACGATCAAGCCGGCCGGGCGGGCAAGTGCCCTCGCTGCGGAGCGGTGATTCGCATTCCGCAGCCCGGTACCGCTGTTTCTGTAGCCGCCGCGCCGAACCTGGCGTCCAACCCGCCGGGCGCCGGCGCCGTGACCACGGGCGAAGCGCAATCGTCTTCGGGCCTGCTCGAACTCGACGAGGCCAACGAACATCCGCCGCTCGACGTACCCGCCGATGCCGAACTGATCGTCTTTCTCTGTCCGAACGGGCATCGCCTGAACAGCCCCGCGCGACTGGCCGGGCGGCCGGGACAATGCCCGCATTGTGGCGCGAAGTTCCTCATTCCCGAGCTGGAAGACAGCATCGATGAAGAACAGCAGGAGAACGAGGTCAGCATCAATGACAACGGCATTTCGCTCGATGAAATCGTGATTCACGTCGACGCCGCCAGCCGGGGAGGGCCAGGCTCATCGAAGAATCGAACGGCAAACCAACCCGCCGAGCCGACGAACGCCGCTCGTCACCCACTGGCGGACTTGCTTGAGCGGCTGTGGCCGCGCAAGGCCGCGGGCGCATCGCTGGAGATTCACCTGGGCGACGGCAAGCTGCTCGTGCCCGACCGTTTTTCCAGCCGCGACCCTCGGCTGGCGTTGTTCGGCGTGCGCGAGGCCAACGGCAGCCATACGCTCACAGCGGTGGCCTGGGAATCGATCGAGCGCATCGTCGTTCGCGGGCTGGACCGCTTGCCGGAAGAGTGGTTTTAACCCGCATCGCGCACGTTTCCCCGGAGCCGCCGAACAGCGCGCCCCACACTAACCCGACGCGCAAGCGAGGCAA
>DASVHB010000642.1:0-10010 GCA_036379195.1 Pirellulales bacterium | reverse complement strand
GGCCCGGACAGCACCACCACGCCCGGCAGCGCCAGCCGTGGCTCGCGAAAACCTTCGGGCAAGCTCAATCCGGCGGGCAACTCGGTGGGCAGCGTTCTGCGCGGCGGCCCGACGGCCGCAACGACCAGCTTAGAGCCTTCGTTCAACGCGCCGCCAGAATAGTCGAGCGTGTCGATCGTGGTGCAGGTTTGAAAGTGCAGATCGCGCTGCCAATCGACACGCGAGAGCAAATGCGAGAAGAATGCGGGAATGTCGTGAAGGTCCAGCCCTGGCGCGTCCTCGTGGGCCACGATCAGCAGATACTTGGCCAGCGACATTTGGCCCTGGCCCAAGATGGCGTTGGCCTGCGTCAACAATTCCGCGGGCCGCCGCCGCTCATTAAACGGGGCATAGCGCTCGCTGCCGATGGCCAGCAGCAGCGGATGCACGCCCGCCGCATCGACCGCGTGTACCGCACGCACGCCAGGCACGACCGACGGAATCACCGGCCCGGTCAGCTCATGCACAAACTGCCCGAACGCCGTGTCTTCTTGCGGCGGCCGGCCCACGACCGTGAACGGCCAAATGGCGCCCGGACGGTGATAGACACGCTCCACCACCAGCACCGGAAAATCGTGGGCCAACGAGTAATAGCCCAAGTGATCGCCAAAGGGGCCTTCGGGCAACAGCCGCTTCGCATCGACATAGCCGGTCAGGCAGAAATCGGCCTCGGCGTAAATTGGCGGGTCGCCGCGCCGGGTGATTAGCGGGATGCGCCGCCCGGCCAGCACGCCGGCAAAAGAGATTTCGGGCATCGCCTCGGGCAGCGGCATGACGGCAGCCACGGTCATGGCCGGCGCGCCGCCCACGAACACGCTCACGCGCAGCCGCTCGCCACGCGCGATCGCGGCGGCATGATGCACGCCGATGCCGCGATGAATCTGATAGTGCAGTCCGACTTCGCGCCCCGCCTGATATTGGTTGCCGGCCAACTGCACGCGATACATGCCCAGGTTCGAGTGTCGCCAGCCGAGCCGGCCCGCGTGCTCGGTATAAACTTGAGGCAGCGTGATAAACGGCCCGCCGTCGTTCGGCCAGCAAGTGACTTGCGGCAGATCAGTCAGCTTGATCTGATGCGCGAGCACGGGACCCTTTGAGACCTGCCGCGGCAGTGCGTTGAGACCGGCCCGGGCGGCGCCAAACCAGAGACCGGGATGCGCGAGCTGCCCCGGCTCGGCTTTCAGCCGCACCAGCCGCTGCACGTCGTCGAGCGTATCGCGAAAGATAAAGCGCAGCCGTTCGATCGAACCGAACAAGTTGCTCACTAGCGGAAAGGCGCATCCTTTCGGCCGGGCGTAGAGAATGGCCGGTCCGCCTGCCAGATACACGCGCCGCTGGATCTCGGCGACTTCCAGATAGGGATCGACCGGCTCGTCAATCCGCAGCAGTTGGCCGGTGGCGGCCAGGTCGTCGCAGCATTCGCGAAGTGTGCGGTAGCCCATCTACCACTTTAATCCGAACTGCTCTCCGCCGGTGCGGCGGCCGATGCCGCCCTTCAGCGGCGTCTTGCGGTTGGGCTGCGGCGGAAGCGGCGGAGCTTCTTCCTCCTCCGGCTCGGCCTGTGCTTTCTGCGTTTCGGGCTTGGCGGCCAAGGCTTTCATCGAAAGGCTGATCCGCTGGTTTTCGGGGTCGATCGAGAGCACTTTCACTTCGACCTGCTGCCCTTCTTCGACCACGTCGCGCACGCGAAACACGCGGCCGTGCGACAGCTCGGAAATATGCACCAGGCCCTCGACGCCCGGCTCTAACTGCACAAATGCCCCGAAATCCATGATCTTGGTCACGGCGCCTTGGTGAACGCTGGTGGCGGGATAACGGTTTGGCGCCAGCGACCAGGGATTCTCGGTCAGGTCGCGGAAGGCCAGGCTAAGTTTGCCGGTTTCGTGGTCGATCTTGCGAATCTTCACCTTGATCGGCTGCCCGACTTGCAACACCTCGCTGGGGTGCTTGATGCGCTGCCAAGACAGTTGGCTGACGTGCAACAGGCCGTCGACTCCGCCCAGGTCGATAAAGGCGCCGTAATCTTGCAGGCTGCGGACCACGCCTTCGCGCACGTCGCCCTCGGCCAGCTCGGCCATCAGCTTGTCTTTGGCTTCGGCTTTTTCGCGTTCGAGCACGGCCCGGCGGCTGAGCACCAGGTTGCGGCGTTCGGCGTTGGCTTCGGTGACGAGGCAGGTCATCGACTGGCCCACGAACTGCGAAAGGTCTTCCACGCGATAAACCGAAATCTGCCCGGCGGGAATAAAGCCGCGCAGATGATTCACTTCGCACTCCAGGCCGCCTTTGTTGTGGCCGGTGATACGGGCTTCGACGAGCATGCCTTCGGACACCTGCGACCAATCGGCCACGTCAACCGCCCCGCCCGGCAGCGTGAGCTGATACAGCCCGTCTTCGGCGTCAAAGCGGCTGACGACCACATCGAGCATCATGCCGACTTCGGGCGGCGTGGCGAACTGCCGCAGCGAGAGCACGCCCTGGTTGCGCCCGCCGAGATCGACAAACACATCGTCGCGGTGCAGCGAGGCGACTCGCCCTCGGCAACGCGTTTCTGGCTCCAGTTCGGCGACCGGCTCCGCTATGGTCGGCGCGATGACTTCTTCCATCGACACGTCGCCCAGGGCCTCGGCCATCTCGACTTCCAATTCGGGCGAGAGCTTTTGCCGCACGCTGGGCACTGCAACTTTTTGACTCGGCTGCAACTCGACAGGGGCGACTTGCGGCCTGGCCTTCACCTTGGGGCTGCCTGGGCGTTGTGAACCGATACGCAACTTCGAGCCCGGCCTGGCGGCCCGCTCGGCCGGCGGCGCGGCTTCGCCAGGCGGCAGGGCCGGCGGCGAAGCATCGCCAGCCGAGGCGGAATCTGCCTCGCGTGCGACGTGCGGCTCTTGGGGTGCGTAGCTCGTGGCGGGCAGTGACGACTCAACGGGTTCGCTGGTCATTACGAACGTGCTCAAAAAAAGAGATGCAAGGGTTAGCGGGGCAATACTAAAAGGCCGAAGGCCTCTCTTAGCCGCAACGCGGCGTAATTCGATAGCCTAGGGCGCAGCCCTAGGTCCGGAAAGCGATGAATCTGCGAAGCCCCAACGGGGCGCCATCCCCCGATCGACGGCCGGGGCGATCTGCGGAATCGCGCCCCGTTGGGGCTTACGACGATTCGCATCCGCCGCAGACCCAGGGCTGCGCCCTGGGCTATCGAATGTCGCACCTTCGGTGCTGTCCAACGGGAGACGCAAACGACCGTCACTGTGCTGAGATTCGGTGCGAGGATTGGAGGACTGTTCGTGCTTGGGCGATCAAAAGATGTTAGTCTAACATCCGCATCTGGGCGAGGGTAGAAGGAGCAAAGATTATGGAACGTTTTGTGCCGGCAAGTTATGGGCCAGCGGTCGATGCGCTGCTTGCGCCGTTGCGGCTGAATGAGCTCGGGCCGGGCAGGCCCAACCAGCCGGCGCGCGCGCAACTGGCCGCACTCGCGCCCGAACGGTTGGTCGAACCGCGCGACGTGCGCGATCGCTCGGCGGCCAACGCCTGTCTGGCGGGCCTCTGGCTCTATCACGATTTCCTGGACGAATCGCATTCGATCAGCCAAGAACTTTCGACTATCGAGGGCAGCTACTGGCACGGCCTCATGCACCGGCGCGAACCTGACTATGGCAACGCCAAGTATTGGTTTCGCCGCGTGGGCCGGCACGCCATCGACCCATTGCTGGCCGCGGCGGCGCGAGCGCTGGCGGCCGACTGTTCGCTCGACGACGCCAGCCGGTATCTGGCCAGTCAAACCACCTGGGATCATTTCCGATTTGTCGATCTGTGCGAGGCCGCAGCCACGGGCCGCTCAGCCGCCGCTGGCCTGTGCCGGCAAATCCAGCAGCGCGAGTGGTTTTTGCTCTTCGATCATTGCTGGCGGCGAGCTTGTGGCGCAGCCAAAGATCAACCATGATAGGGGGATGCCGTTCCAGTTTTATTGCCCCCAGGGACATCTGTTAGAAGGCCACGAGTCGCAGATGGGGCAGCAGTGCCAATGCCCGATCTGCGGAGGCGTGTTCGTCATCCCCATTGCGCCGGGCATGGCCCCCGCGCAGGCGGGCTGGCCGGCCGGATACCCGCCTCAAGCGCCCGGCTATTACCCGCCGCCTGGGCCAACCGGCCCTCCCGGCGGCTACCCCGGATATCCGAACTATCCCGGCGCTTTTCAACCAGGCGCCTACCCGCCCGGCGTTTACCCGGGCGGTTATGGAGGTCCGATGCCCGGCGGCCCACAACCTTGGGCGGGGCAAGAGCCAGCGGCGGGGCAACCTGGCTTTCCCGGCGGTGCGGCGGTGATGCAGCCAAGCGGCATGCCGGGCCCCGCGCCCGCGGCTTTTCCCGACTTTCAGATTCAAACCGAGCCAGCGCCCGCCGCGGCCGAGGTTGCAGCGCCCACTCCCGCCGAAGAGCCTAAACCTGAGGCACCGCCCGAAAAGCAAGAGCCGCGGATCGTGCGCATTCCGTGTCCGCAAGGTCACGAACTGCAAACGCCGATGGACATGGTTCAGCAAGACGTGCTCTGCCCGATCTGCAACACGCAGTTTCACCTGCGCTATGAAGACAGTATCGAATTCAAGGAAGAGCAGGCCGAGTTGCGGCGGCTCAAGGCCGAGCGCATGAACCAGGTGGCGTTGAAGTGGTCGATTGGCTCAGCCATCGCGGTGGTGCTGGGCATCATCGGCATGGTGATTTACCTGGCGGTTACGGCTCCATCGGAGCCGAGTCTGCAGCCGCTCCAGCCGGCCGTCGAGGAGCCGGCGGCCGGCACGCCACCAGCGCCCGGCGATGTTGCGCGCCCCGAATCGGCTGCCCCAACCGCAGACGGAGCTGAAGCGGACGGCCAGCCGTAGGTCAGGCTTTCCAGCCTGACGAGAACGTCGTCTGACGGCCGGGACGTCTCGACACCAGTCTCGCGGATTTCGTCAGGCTGGAAAGCCTGACCTACGAGGCGATGGCAACCACGTCGCCCACCGAGATTCGCCCGCCCTGGCCGGGCGTCGCCAACCGCGTGTTCACGGCTAAGTAATAGAAATGATCGAACCGGCTGGCGTTGGCCCAGTTCGGCAAGGTCTGCCGGCGCCGCTCGGCGAAGGTTTTGGCGAAGGCCGCATCGGGACCAACCTGGCCGGTTGCGGCCCAGCGCGTCGGCACCACACAGCGCGGACAAGGATTAACGCCGGCGAATCGCACCGCGCCCACCTGGAACTCCACCGCCTGGCCCACCTCGCCGAAGAGCCGCTCTTCCCAAAACGGCTCGACGCCGCCGATTTCGAGCGTGGGCCGAAAACGTTTCCGCACTTCGTCCGTTGTCAGTCCATCATACCAGCCGGCCACCGTCTGGAGCGTGGCCGTGCTGAGAACGGTGGGGCCGGGCGATTGGGTATCGTCGGGAAAACCCGCTTCGGCGTTTTCCAGCAGCCGCACTCCCTCAGGCAGCTCGAAATAATCGGCCAGCCAGCGCTCGAGCTCCGTTCGCTGCCGGTCGAGATCGAACGTTTCGCCGGCTGCCGCGTCGTGAAGCCGTAGCGAAAGCGTTCGTTTCAGCGGATCGTAAACCGACCGCAAGCGGTGGGCGGCGTCGGTGCGTTTGCCGTTCACGACCTCGCCCGCCGCGTCGAAGATGGCAAAGCGGCGATCGTGATCCACTGCCCCGCTTGCAAGCACGACCGCTTGGCCGCAGCTTTCACCGTCGAGCGATTTGACCGGGTATCGGTTGATTCTTTCCAGATATGCCATTGCGTGGGCTTGACTCGCCAACCGGCGAATCCCTAAGTTGCTAATAGCCTGCCACGGTGGTCGGGCGACGACTCTAGTGAATGGAGTATTCGGTCATGCGAATTATCTTGGCGTTGTTTGCTGGCGCGGTGGCCTGGATGGCGGTGGTCGCATCGCAATCGCACATGGTGGGCGCCGCTGGGCATTCCCGCGGCCTTCATCGGCAGGTCCAGCCGCCCATGCCAGGACATTATAACCGCCTGGCCAGTTATTATCGCATCCATCTGAATTAGGATAGCTGATGTTTCGATCTCGCTGGTCGATCGCCTTCGGGGCGATATTCGGTCTAATCATGGGTCTGGCGGCCTACCATTTGCAGAATGGGCACGTCGCCATGATGAACCAAGTCGGCGTTGTGGCTTTTGTTTCGCTGGGCGCGAGCGTCGGCTGTTTGTTGGCCGAGCCTGCCCGATGATGTTGCCCCGCCTCATACTGCCATGACCCCCATTTGGAAAATCAAGTCGGGCAGATTCGCCGGCTGGTATTCCAACGACGCGCTCTACAACGCCGACGGGCAGTACGTCGGCTTTTTGGCCGGCACCACCGCCTATTCGCTCGCCGGACAATACCTGGGCGAAATCCATGAGGTCGATTGGATTGGCCGCTCGCCGGGCAACCACGTCCCGCATCCCACAAACCACCGGCCCGGCGAGAACGTCGCCCACGCCCGGCTGGCAGATCGCGCCGGCCTGACCCAATCGGGCTGGGACGATCCAGAGTACTAGCCGGAGCTTTGCCTTTAGCTACACCAACCCGAAGCGCAAGCGAGGCGGAGCAAGCCCCCAACCCCGAACACCACCCGGGCTGCCCACATCTGCGAGAGCCGGGCCAATTCCCCGCATTTTTGTTGCTCTGGCCCGGTCTCGCAATTAAGATCAAGAGACGAACGCGCTAATTCTCGTCCATCAAGCGCCCCCACGTGGCGGCAGGTCTGCTGACGGGTGGGGGCGTACCGGATACTTTGCCGCAGCGAGGAGTGATTATGTCTCTGTCTTGCATCCGTCTTGCAGGTCGCTATGCGCTTGCATCGACTGTGTTCTCCCTTGCCTTGTGGCAATGCGGCGATTTGCTGGCGCAGGGCGGCGGAACCGGCGGTGGCGGCAGTAGCGGCGGCTCCGCCGGCGGCAATAGCAACGGCATCGCCGGCATCTTGATCGATCCGCAGGGCCTGCTCAGCGGATTGGAAGTCGACGAAGAAGGCCGCGTAAGAAAAGTCGTCCACGCCGACCCCGGCGCTCGGCTGACGCGCCAGCGTTTGGCCGCCGCCAAGAACGCGATGAACCGCGATCTGGCAAAGCCCAATGCGCTGCGCAAAATCTCGCTCACCCGGCTCGAAGCGGCGGTTCGCGACGCCATCGACCACAACCGCAAGCCGAGCGACGAAATGCGCTTTCTCGCCGGGCTGACTCGCATTCGCTATGTCTTCTTTTATCCTGACTCGGGCGACATCGTCATCGCCGGACCCGCCGAGGGTTGGTTCCAAGACCTGGCCGGTCACATGATCGGCATGCAGAGTGGTCGCCCCATTCTAGAGTTGCAAGACCTGCTCGTGGCCTTGCGCACCTATGGTCCCGACAAGTCGGAAGGGCCGGTGATCGGCTGCTCGATCGATCCGACCAAAGAAGGACTGGCCCGCATGCAACAGTTTCTGCGCGAGCTTGGCGGCGTCACGCCTGACGACGCCGATTACATTGTCGAGGGCCTGCACACCAGCCTGGGATTGCAAAAGGTGCGCGTGCTGGGGGTTCCGCCCGACACGCACTTCGCTCAGGTGCTGGTCGAGGCCGACTATCGCATGAAGCTGATTGGCATCGGGCTGGAACGCCCGCAGGTGAAAGGCGGGTTTTCGAGTTTTGTCGATCGGGCCGATCCCGGCACCGTAAGCCGCAACGCGCTGCAACGCTGGTACTTTGTGCCCGACTACGAGTGCGTGCGGATCAGCGACGACCATCTGGCGATCGAACTGGTGGGCGACGGGGTGAAATTGGTGGGCGAGGACGAAGTGGTGCAGGCCGATGGGCGGCGCGTGGGCCGCGGCGGCAGCAGCCGAGCCAGCCAGGCGTTTACCAAGAGCTTCACCCTGAAGTATCCCGAAATCGCCCGCAAGACGCCCATCTACGCGCAACTGCGCACGATGGTCGAAATGGCGATCGCGGCGGCCCATATTCAGCGCGAAGATTTTTATGGCAAGGCGGATTGGCCGATGGAGACCTTCGGCGACGAAGAACTGCTGCCGGTCCAGACCTACCGTGCCCCGGTCGAAGTCGACACGGTGGTGACGAGCGTTTGGAAAAACCACCAGTTGATGACTCCGGTGGGCGGCGGAGTCCACATCGAGCCGCGCACCGCGCTGGAACCGTCGAACTTGCTGGAAGACAAAGGCTCGAAGGTCGGGCAGGCCCGCGAGTCCACTCAGCTCGACCATCTCAAGCCCGGCCAGTGGTGGTGGGACTGACGTAAAACGTTCGGCGACCTAGGGTGGGCCGAGCGCAGCGAGTCCCTATACGCATAAAGTTAAGGCAATTCTACCGCAAAACGTCTGTAGGGAACGCCCTCTGTGGCGTTCCATGAGCTGCGTGTCGACGTCGTTTCGTTTTCTGCGGAACGCCACAGAGGGCGTTCCCTACAGAGCACACCAGGCGGTCGCCCGCTTCACGTGATGCGTATGGGACCGAGCGCAGCGAGTCGCACCGATTGCCCGAGAGAAGTGCGGTTGGCCAATCACGAGGGCTAACCACAAAGGTCACAAAGACAAAGAAAGTCTAAGTTCGAGGCGATCGTCGAGCGCGGCGCTGCCCGGGCAAAGTGAACGCTTCGCTTTCCTTTCTTTGTCTTCTTCGTGCTCTTTGTGGTTCAACATCTTCCGTGCGGCTCTTCCGCTCGGCCAGCTTATTCACCGGCGTATTTCTGGAAGGCCTCGGCGATGCGCGCGTTTTTCTCGTCGCCGCGGTGCAGGATGATCCGATAACGTAAGGTGAGCGACTTGCCCGGCTCTAGAGTGTAGGCGTGGTTGACCGCGGGATCGCCCACGAAGTCTTTCAGCCCAAACGGATTGGCCGCGAACAGCCCGTAGTCACGCACGTGCCAGCGCGTCGGATAGCGAAAGCTGTCGGGATGGTTGAGAATGGCGATGCCGACCAAGTCGCCGCCGAGGGGACCGTGGTAATCGACCCACGAGGCGGGCTTGCCCCAGGCGGCCTTATCGGTCAGCCCCTCGCTGGTCACGATGTGGCCTCCTTGGTTGCTGTTCAGGTCCATGACCGTGGGAATGCGCACGCCCATCGAGCCTTCTTTCGTGTCGCCAAACGTAACCGGCCCGTCGGTGGCGCGCAGCACGATGTCGAAATCGATCGAACGCTGCTGATCGTCCGCGCGGAAGATCAAAGTGCGCTCGTCTTCGAGCACTTTTTTACCCTGGTGATCGAGCCAGTCGTTGCGCGTGGCGATGACCGCGCGCTGGTCGTCGGCCGAAGTTTGTAAGTATTCGCGATGGGTGATCGAACCGTGATCGCCGTTTTCGCTCCAGAAGTCGATGCCGTTGACGTCGCCGTGCGTGAACCACACCGATCGCTGGTGCGGATGATCGTGCTTCTCGCCGTCGCGCTGCTGCATGGGGAACGCGCGGGTCATCTCGGCGCCGGTCGGACCGATGACCGGCCACAAGATCGGCTTGGGCCCCGTGGCGATCAGGTATTCGGTGAAGAGTTGCCCGTCGATTTCGACGCGCACTCCCCGCGCGTGTTTCGAGAGCGATAGTTCCGCGGCGCCGGCCCGCGAAGCGTGACCGGCGATCGCGACGGCCAGCACAAACCAACCCATGAGCGATGCGGAATAACGAACCATGTGACGACTCTCTTGGGACCAGCGGAGTGCGTTTCATTTGCCCAGGACAGGCTGGCCATTATAGTCAGTTCTGTCGGCGAAACCATTCAGGTGAATCGCCATTGATTCAAGATCGGTGACAATGTGTGGAACGCCGTAGGGTGGGCTGAGCGCAGCGAGTCCCACCCTGGGCTGCGCAAAATTATCGTTTTGAGGTGCGACCAAGCCGAGTGTTCTGTGCCAGGTTTGTTCCGCTCCGCCACCATCCGCGCTTGCCCCGGTGGAGCGCTGATTGACCGCTAGAATCGCAAACCGCACCCTCCCTTTTGGGCCCGTTTCCGCTTGGC
>DASVHB010000641.1:0-5430 GCA_036379195.1 Pirellulales bacterium | reverse complement strand
GGACCGACTTGTTTCAGAGCGTCATGATGCTGATCGGCGTGATGATCTTGCTGCCGCTGGTGCTTTGGACCGCGGGCGGACTGGAGCGCGCGTCGCTGGTCGCCGCTCAGCACACGTCGTCCGACTTTCTCTTAGCTCCCGGCTATTCGCACGACGGTCGCCAATTCATGCCCTTGGGCCTGGCGTTTTCGATGTTCTTTTTGTGGGTCTTCGCCGGCGTCGGTTCGCCGGCCGGACTGGTGCGCATCATGGCCGGCAAAGACACTCAGACCATCCGCCGCTCGGTTGCGCTCCTGAGCACGTACAACATGTTCATCTATCTGCCGCTGATCGCTATTTGCATTTGCGGCCGAGCGATCATTCCCGATCTGCCGGGCAAGACCGACGAAATCATTCCACGGCTGGCGCTGTTGACCACCAGCAAGTTTACCGGCGGGTCGCTGGTGGCCGGTTTCATTTTGACCGCGCCGTTTGGAGCGGTAATGGCCACGGTCAGTTCGTATCTGGTGGTCATCGCCTCGGCGCTGGTGCGCGATGTCTACCAGCGGTTCGTGCGCCCCGATGCCACAGTGGCCCAGATCAAACGGCTCACCTATGTGGTGATGATTCTCGTGGGGCTGATTGCCTTTGTGGCCAATCTGCGGCCGGTGGCGTATTTGCAGGCATTGGTGGTGTTTAGCGGCACCGGTTCGGCGGTGTCGTTTTTAGTGCCGGCGGTGATGGCGGCCTATTGGCGCCGCGCCACCGCCCGCGGTGTGTTGGCCGCCATGGTCGCCGGCACGGCGGCTGTGCTCACGCTCTACTTGATTCCGCTGATCGCGTATCTGACGACCGGCGAAGTGCAAGACCCGCTGATCGGGCAAGTCACGCGGTTCCGGCCTCATTACTTTCTGGGCCTCGATCCGGTGGTATGGGGTCTGGCGGCATCGCTCATCGCTGGCGTCGCGGTGAGTCTGGTGACCGCTCCGCCACCCAGCGCGGTATTATCACGGCTGTTTGATGCCCCCGACGAGCCGCGGCCACGCAGCTTGGGAGCTCACGCGTAAGCCAGCAAACGAGAAACCGCTGAGCGAAAACACGCCGCCACCCGTGGCGCCCGCCGGTTGCCCGATCCATCAACTGGCGTTAATATGTTGCTATGTCCCACCCTCGCGTGTGGCCTGCCGCTTGTCTGCTCGCGTGCGCGGCGCTTGCCGCTGGTGCGAATCAGCCGGCGGGCCAACCCACCAACACCGATTCATCGGGCGTCGAATTCTTCGAACGCAAGATTCGACCTCTGCTGGTGCAGCATTGCTACGCTTGCCACGGACAGGGCCGGGCCAAAGGCGGGCTGAACCTCGAAAACCGCGAGGCGATGTTGGCCGGCGGCGACAGCGGTACGGCGGTCGTGCTCGGCAAGCCCAATGAAAGCTTGCTCATCGCGGCCGTAGGCTATGCCGGCGACGTGCAGATGCCGCCTAGCGGCAAGCTGCCCGATGACGAAATCGCCGCGCTGCGGCAGTGGCTGGAGTTGGGCGCTCCCTGGGCCGAGCAAGCCGCCGGCGCTGTGATGCGTTCGGGCGAAACCATCACCGAAGCCGATCGGCAGTTCTGGTCGTTTCAGCCCATTGCCGATCCGCTCCCGCCCGAGGTGCGCCAAGCAGCCTGGCCGCGCAATGCGATCGACCGTTTCGTGCTGGCGCGGCTCGAAGCCGAAGGTCTGCAACCTGTGGGCGAGGCCGACCGCCGCACACTCATTCGCCGCGCGACGTTCGATCTTACCGGGCTGCCGCCCACCGCCGACGAGGTCGAGGCCTTTGTGGCCGACGAGCGGCCCGGCGCTTACGAGCGGTTGATCGACCGCCTGCTGGCCTCGCCGCACTATGGTGAGCGTTGGGCGCGGCACTGGCTCGATGTGGCGCGCTACGGCGAAGATCAGGCGCACACCTTCCAGGCGCGTCTGTATCCGAGCGGCTACCGCTATCGCGATTGGGTGGTCGCGGCCTTCAACCGCGACCTGCCGTTCGACCGGTTTGTGATCGAGCAGATTGCCGGCGACCTGGCCGACGACCGCCCCGGCGAAGATCGGCAGGGCCGTCTGCCTGCCCTGGGATTTTTAGCACTCGGCCCGGTCTATTACGCCGACAACACCTGCGCCGCGAAAGCGAAGGCCGATGAATACGACGACCGCATCGACACGCTGGCCCGCGGCTTTCTGGGGCTGACCGTGGCCTGCGCTCGCTGCCACGATCATAAGTTCGATCCGATCACGACGCGCGACTATTACGCCCTGGCCGGCGTGATCGCCAGCAGCGATTATCACGAAGCGCCGCTGGCGCCCGCCGACGTGGTGGCCCGCTACGACGCCGCTCAAGCGAAAGTAAAACAGGCTGAAGAGCGCTTGAAAGACGCCCGCACGCTCGAAATTCGCCGGCTCGGCGAATCGTTCGCGCAACAAACCGCTCAATATCTGATCGCCATCTGGAAATTCGAGAACCATCGCAGGACGCAGGCCGATTGCAAACTGGCCGACGTAGCCCAGCAAGCCGGACTGCACGCCGAGATTATCGAACGCTGGCAGCGCCGCCTGGCGGCCGATCGCGAAGCCAACCACGCGCTGTTCGCACCTTGGCGCGAAATGTTGGCTCGACAAGACGCCGCCACCGATCTCTCGAATGATGCCGCGGCGTTGGCTGCCGCCGAGCAAGCCGCCGCGGCAGTGCAGGCCGCGATCGTGACCGCGGTCGATCAGCGCCGGACACTCGATGAACAATATGCCGCCCAGCTCGCCGCGCTGAAGGAAGGCGAGCCGCCGCCCGAAATGCCAAAGCTCGAGGCAGCGGCGGCCGACCTGCTCAAGCAAGTGATCGACGACCGCAAGGCGCCGCTGGCCCTGCCCAAGGACCTGGCCGATAAGCTGCTGCCCGAAGACCGCCGGCAATTCCTCACGGGCATGCAAGGCGAAATCGAGGAGCTGAAGCAATCGGCGGGCGAAAAATACCCGATCGCTCACAGCATCACCGAGGGCAAAGCCGCCAACCTGCGCATCCACCGACGCGGCAGCCCGACCGATTTGGGTGATGAGGCGCCGCGTGGTTTTGTGGCGGTGCTGTCTGCGTCGGACGCCAAACCCTTCGCTCAAGGCAGCGGCCGGCTGGAGCTGGCTCACGCGATCGCCGATCCCAATAATCCGCTCACGGCGCGGGTGTTTGTCAATCGCGTCTGGCAGCAGCATTTTGGCCGCGGCATTGTCGGCACGCCCAGCAACTTCGGCCTGCTGGGCGAGCGGCCCACGCATCCCGAGTTGCTCGATTATCTGGCTAGCCGCTTTCTGGCGTCGGGCTGGTCGATCAAGGCGCTGCACCGCGAGATCATGCTCTCGGCGACGTATCGGCTGGCATCGACGTTTCATGCCGACAATTACCAGCGAGATGCCGACAACCGGCTGCTGTGGCGCATGAACCGCCGGCGGCTCGATATCGAAGCCTGGCGCGACGCCTTGCTGGCGGCCAGCGGAAATCTGGACGCCGCCATCGGCGGGCCACCGCTCAAGCTGGACGATGCCGGCAACCGGCGGCGCACGTTGTACGCCGCGATCAGCCGGCACCAATTAAACTCAATGCTACGGCTGTTTGATTTTCCCGATCCTAACCTGACCAGCGAACGCCGCGTGGTCACCACCGTGCCGATGCAACAGTTGTTTGTGCTCAACAGCGAGTTCATGGTGCGGCAAGCGCAATCGCTCACCGCGCGATTGGCCGGCATATCGCCCGGCGACGACGACGCCCGCATCGACCAATTGTATCGGTGGGTGTTCGCCCGCGCGCCGCGCGAGCCTGAACGGCAGGCGGTGCGCCAGTTCCTGGCCGCGGCGACCACAGGCGGCGACGCGAAGCTCTCGCCGTGGGAACAGATTGCCCAGGCACTGTTGAGTTCCAACGAATTTGCGTTTGTAGATTGATGATGTAAGGTGCCACGGCATCCGCTGCGGCGGTTATCGCGTGGCCACGATATTCGACTAGGTTCGCCGCAGCGGACGCCGTGCCGGAATCATGCTGAAACGCCGCGTTCAAGTAGACGACGCTACTTTCGCTCCAGCGAAAGGCGACAATGAATCCGCATCTGACGATGCTCAGGAGCCAACGATGAAGCCGCGAGACACCAATCGCCTCATTGCCGCGCAAGCTGCCGCCATGTCGCTTTCACGGCGCCAATGGCTCGCCCAAGTCGGCACGGGCTTCGGCACGCTGGGCCTGGCGACGGTGCTCTCTGACGCCGGGCTGTTGGGCGGCGCAGCGGCACACGCGGCCGCCACCACCGGCAACCCGCTGGCGCCCAGGTCGCCGCACTACTCGCCGCGCGCCAAGCACGTCATCTTTCTGTTCATGAACGGCGGCCCGTCGCACGTCGATACGTTTGATCCCAAGCCGGCCCTGCAAAAATACGCCGGCCAAACGCCCGAGGCCCTCACCAAAAACAGCCAGCGCGGCGTCGGCAAGCTGTTTCCTTCGCCGTTCAAATTCGCCCGGCACGGCGCCAGCGGCATCGAGGTGAGCGAACTGTATCCGCGCACGGCACGCGTAATCGACGAGATCTGCGTGATCCGCTCGATGCACACCGACATTCCCAATCACGAGCCGGCGCTGCTGATGATGAACTCGGGCAACACCCAGCCCACGCGGCCTTGCTTGGGTTCATGGCTCACGTATGGCTTGGGCACCGACAACCAGAACCTGCCCGGCTATGTGGTGCTCTGCCCCGGCAAGCCGGTGGTCGGCCCGCAGCTTTGGGGCAACAGTTTTTTGCCCGGCGTGTTTCAGGGCTGCCACATCAACAACGGCAAGCTCGATCCGCAGTCGGTCATCGAGCACGTTCACAACAACTATTTGCCGCGCGACGCGCAGCGCCGCCAGCTCGATCTGCTGCAACAGCTCAACCGCGAGCATCTCGACCAGCACGGGCAAGACGGCCAGCTCGAGACGCGCATCGAGTCGTTGGAGATGGCCTTCCGGCTGCAATTCGCGGCCCAGGAAGTGTTCGACCTGGGGCGCGAGACGGCGGCCACGCGCGCCGCTTATGGTCCCGGCCAATTCGCCGAGGCTTGCCTGGTGTCGCGGCGGCTGGTCGAGCGCGGCGTGAGGATGGTGCAGATCTACTTTGGCGGCGGCCAACCTTGGGACGATCATGGCGACATCATGAACCACACCAAGCACGCCGAGCAAAGCGACCAGGCGATTGCCGCGTTGATTTTCGATCTCAAGCGTCGCGGGCTGCTCGACGAGACGCTCATTGTCTGGAGCGGCGAGTTTGGCCGCACGCCCTGGTCGCAGGGCGCCAAGGGGCGCGATCATCACGCGCGTGGTTTCACCACCTGGCTGGCGGGCGGGGGCGTGAAAGGCGGCCTGACATTTGGCGAAACCGACGAGTTCGGCAACAACGCCGTGCAAGACA
>DASVHB010000640.1:0-3800 GCA_036379195.1 Pirellulales bacterium | reverse complement strand
ATTCTCACGACTAGCCAACTATCAACCCGGTTGCCCACGCACGCGGCCGAAGTCATCGATCTCGATCGAGCGGCGGATGAATTTGACCGCTACCCGGCGACGCCGCTCCCCGCCGTTTCGCCCGACGCTTTAGCGTATATCATTTACACGTCCGGCTCCTCCGGCAAACCCAAGGGCGTGGAAGTGACGCGTGCGGCCCTGGCCAATCTGGTTGAGTCGATGGCCGAGACCTATATGCTTTCGGCCGGCGATCGGGTTTTGCAGATCATCTCTCCGGCCTTTGACGTGGCCGCTGAGGAAATTTACCCAACGCTCGTGCGTGGTGGCACGCTGGTGCTCGGCCCGCCCACCACGGAATTGACCGGCCGGGCGATTCTCGACATTTGCCGGCGCGAGCGCGTCAGCGTGGCGCATGTGCCGCCGCAACTTTGGCAGCAGTGCCTGTTGGAATGGCGGGCGGATGATGAGTCGTTGTTCGATCACCTCCGCGTACTGGTGCATGGTGGCGAAGCACTCTCAGCCGAAGCCATTACCCGCTGGCTGCGCATGGCCCGGGGGCGCGTGAAGACCCTGCTTGAATTCGGGCTGACGGAAACCACCGTCACCAATCTCGTCTATGAGTTGCCGGCGGATCTCGACATGTGGCCGGCCAAGCGCAAATTACCCCTCGGCCGACCCATCGCCCAAAGCGAAGTGCTGCTGCTCGACGAGCATCAACAGCCCCTTCCACCAGGCGCACCGGGCGAGCTTTACCTAGGCGGTCCCGGCGTGGCCCGTGGCTATCACCGCCTGCCGGAAGCGACCCAAGAGCGGTTTGTCTCCATTTCCCGTAGGGTGGGCAAAGCCCACCATGAACCTCCCAATGCCGGTTCGCGTGACGATTTTGGCGGGACCATGCGTTTCTGCCGCACGGGCGACCTGGCGCGTTGGCTGCCCGATGGCAATTTGGAGTTTTTGGGCCGCATCGACACTCAAATCAAGCTACGCGGCCTGCGTATCGAGCCGGGCGAAATCGAGCGTGTGTTGGCGACTCATCCCTCGGTGGGTGAAGCGGCCGTCGTGGTGCGCGAGGATGTGCCGGGCGTGCGGCGGCTGGTGGCTTACCTGGTGCCGGTCAAGGGCGCGGCTATCGACGGCGGCGAACTTCGCGCCTGGCTCCGCGGGAAACTCTCCGACTCAATGGCGCCCGTCGCTTTTGTTCCGCTCGATCGCCTGCCGTTGAATCGCAGTCACAAGCTCGACCGCGACGCCTTGCCGCCGCCACCGGCTCAGGGCGACGCACGGTCGTACACGGCGCCGCGCAACGAGGCCGAAAGAATCTTGGCTGGCGTCTGGCAGGCGGTGCTCAAAGTCGATCGCATCGGCATCCACGACAATTTTTTCGAGCTGGGCGGCGATTCGATTTTGACCATTCAGGTCGTGGCGCGCGCCCGTGAAGCCGGGTTGCGCTTTACGCCGCGGCAATTGTTTGAGCATCAAACCATCGCCGACTTGGCCGCTGTCGAGGGCGCCGATGCGAGCGCCGCCGAGCAGGGCTTGGTAATGGGCGACGTGGCTTTGACGCCCATCCAGCATTGGTTCTTACACCCCGACGTCATCGACCCACACCATTTTAACCAGGCGGTGCTGCTGTGTGTTCGTCCGGCGCTTGCGCCGGATCACTTGCCCGGCGTTTTTGCGCGATTGCTTGAGCAACACGATGCGTTGCGTTTGCGCTTCGTGCTTGAGCGTGGCCAGTGGCGGCAGTTCCACGCTTCTGAGGCGACCTGGCCTGTCGAACTCGTCGATCTCTCGAAGTTGCCACCCGATGAGCAGCCAAGCACGCTAACCGCCGCGGCCGAGCGCATCCAGACGGGCCTGAACTTGGAGCGAGGGCCGCTGGCTCGGGCCGCGTGGTTCGAGCTGGGGGCGGAACAAACACGGCTGTTGATGGTGGTGCATCATCTTGTTATCGACGCCGTATCCTGGCGCGTGTTGCTCGACGATATGACGCGGCTTTGGCAACAACTCGCCGACGGCCAGGCCGCCGCGTTGCCGCCCAAGACTTCGTCGTTCAAGCAATGGGCCGATCGGCTGGCGGATTACGCGGGCTCGGCCCAACTTGAAAGTGAACTGGCGTTCTGGCAGAAATTGGCCGACCGTCCGCCGGCGCCCTTGCCACAAGACGCCGCCGGCGAAAACCGCCAGGGCGCCGCGGAGACGGTCACGAGCGAGTGGCCGCCAGGTGAGACGAGCACGCTGCTGAACGAGGCGAACGAGCCTTATCGCACGCAGACCAACGAATTGCTGCTGGCCGCTGTGGGGCAAACCCTGGGGCTTTGGGCTGGCGGCGAAGTGGCAATCGACGTCGAGGGGCACGGCCGCGCCGACCTATTTGACGACATCGATCTCTCGCGAACCGTGGGTTGGTTTACCGCCTGGCGGCCACATCTCACGCCGCCGGCCGACTTGCCGCCCGGCGCGCTCTTGCGGCAAACCAAAGAGACGCTGCGCGCGGCGCCGCACCAGGGACTTAGCTTTGGCTTGTTAAGTTATCTCTCGCCCAAAGCGGAGATTCGCCGACGGATGGTCGCGCTGCCCAAGGCCGAGGTCTGCTTTAATTATCTGGGGCGCATGGACGACTATCTTTCATCCGAGTTGCTGACGCCTGCTGACGAAGCTGTCGGGGCGATGCGCGGCGCGCGTGCATCGCGCAACCACAAGATTGAGATCAACGCCTACGTGCGCGACGGCAGCTTGCGCATCGACTGGACCTTTTGCCGCAACCTGCACCGCCGCGAAACGATCGAACGGCTCGCCGCCAAGTTTCGCGACCGTCTGGCGGCTTTGGTCGAGCACTGCCTTTCTCCGGAAGCCGGCGGCTTTACACCCTCCGACTTTCCGCTGGCGCGGCTGAAGGAAGACGAATTGGAGCGGCTCTCCAAGCTGCTGGGCGACTAAGCGGGGATTGATAGCGCCGTGCGCTCCGCTTAGACTGTAGTGAATGGGCTCTCCGTCGATTGAGAGCCGGAGTAAAACCAATGCATCTTTTCATTCCAGCGCGGCTGAACGAGGCCGCTCCCGACGATTTTTACCCTGATTCCGACGGTCGTCCTGTGGGAGAAACACCCGCCCATTTCCGCAACGCATCGCATGTCAAAGAGGCTCTCGAAGCGCACTTCAGCGGCGATCCGGAAATTTTCGTGGCGGCGAACATGTTCGTCTATTACGTGCCGGGCGACCGCCTGAAGCACGTCTCGCCAGACCTTTTTTTGGTTCGTGGCATAGACAAGACGAAACCGCGTCGAAGATACCTGCTCTGGAAAGAAGGCAAAGGGCCTGAGCTGGTCATCGAATTGACCAGCGAAAGCACGCGCGACGAAGACATCGACAAAAAATGGATTTATCGAGAGTTTCTGGGCGTGAAAGAGTATATACTCTTCGATCCGTTCGACGAATATCTGCAGCCGCGGTTGCAAGGCTTTCTTCTGCAGCGTGGCGACGACGTGCCCATGCCGGTCGAGTCGGGACGGCTCGTAAGCGAGGTGCTCGGTTTGCATCTGGAGCCCGACGGCGAGGATTTGCGGCTTTACGACCCGGCCCTGAGGCGGCGACTTCGCAATCCTAGCGAAGAACGTGAGTTTGCCGCCGAGATGGCGGCCAAATTCAACCAGGCGGCAGTCGAGCGCGATCGGGCGGCAGTCGAGCGCGATCGGGCGGCAGTCGAGCGCGACCAGGCGGCAGTCGAGCGCGACCATGTGGCAGTCGAGCGCGATCGGGCATTGGCCGACAAAGCTCGGCTCGAACAAGAATTGGCCGAG
>DASVHB010000639.1:0-4966 GCA_036379195.1 Pirellulales bacterium | reverse complement strand
TGGCCTGGCCGAGACCCAAGTGCGTCACGGATTGCGGCGATCGAAGGCTTTTCCGCAACGCATCCGATACGCGCTCAATGCACTGGGCATGGAACGCGGTGTCATAAAGCTCCGACATCATGCCCACCTGGTCGAGAAGCGCCTGCGCGCCACGGTCGGCCACAGGGGCGTCGTGTTGATGCAAGCAACAGACCAGCACGCGCTGGCGCGTCGTGCCCGCCGCGCGGGCCAGCGCGTCGCGCCATTGGTCATAGGCGCCGTTGCGCAGCTCGCACCAATCGAGCGCTAAGAGAACGATGGGCTGGTCCGGGCCGAGCAACACAAACCCATGTGCCTCCAGCGGGTCATCGATGCGCTGGGCTTTGGTGGGCAAAATGCCCATGCACCGATGCCCCAAGGGAATCGTCACCTCGGCGGAAAAAACGGCGATGCGATAGGGACTGCGCTCCGGTTCGGCCGCCGCCAGGACCTGACCGGCCACGACAACCGCGGCGGCTGCCAACATGGCCTTCATGAACACCTCCGCACTGCTACAAATGTGCTTTGCAAAATCGGTCCGCTTGGAGGGAGGAGATAGGGAGATGACGACGACCGCGTGTTTGCTCTGTAGGGAACGCCCTCTGTGGCGTTCCGCGGAAGGCGAAGCGGCGTCGATTCGCAGTTCACGGAACGCCACGGAGGGCGTTCCCTACAGACGCTTTGCTGTGAAATCACTCTCCGGACACGGCCACACCTGCGCCATTCTACGCGATCTTACGCGATTCCCGCGCCTTGCGTCTCGACATACACCGCATACAACGATTGGCTGCCGGTCATGAACAGCCGATTGCGCTTTCGCCCGCCGAAGCAAACGTTGGAACAGATCTCGGGCAGCCGAATCTGGCCGATACGCTCGCCATCGGGCGCGAAAACGTGTACGCCGTCGTAGCCGTCGCCCACCCAGCCGGCGCTCGACCAGAGGTTGCCGTCGAGGTCGGCCCGGATGCCGTCGGCCATGCCGGCCCGGTCGAAACCATCGAGTTTCATCGAAGCAAACGCGCGGCCGTGTCCCAGCTTCACGCCGTCGATCACGTCCCACACCTTAATGTGGCGCGGCGCGTCGGGATAGTGCGAAGCGCCGGTGTCGGCCACGTATAGCTTTTTATAGTCGGGCGAGAAACACAGGCCGTTGGGCTTATAGATTTCGTCGGTCACTTTTTCCAGCTTGCCGCTTTTGGCGTCGATGCGATACACCGCTTCCTTGAGCTGCAGGTCGCCCTTGTTGCCTTCGTAATTGAGCAGGCTGCCGTAGCCGGGGTCGGTGAACCAGATCGAACCGTCGTCGGGCCGCACGATGACGTCGTTGGGGGCGTTGAGCGGCTTGCCTTGAAACTTATCGGCCAGCACGGTGACGGTGCCCGAAGGCTCGTAGCGCACCACGCGGCGATTGCCGTGCTCGCACGAAATCTGCCGGCCGCGCTCGTCAAAGGTGTTGCCGTTGCTATTGCCCGCCGGCTGGCGGAACTTGCTGACGTGGCCGTCCTCTTCCAGCCAGCGCATCTGCACGTCGTTGGGAATATCGCTCCATACCAGGTACCGCCCCACGCCGTTCCAGGCCGGCCCTTCGGCCCAGAGCATGCCGGTGTGCAGTCGCTGGATGGGCGTGTTGCCGATCTTGTATTTGTCGAAGCGTTTGTCGAGCGAGATGATGTCGGGATCGGGATAACGCACCGGCGCGGCGCCGGCTCCAAAATCGCGGCCCCAAGCGGTGGCGGCGATGCCCGTCGCGGCGCCGGCAGCCGCCAGAAACGATCGGCGACCGACCAGCGGCGGGCGCTGCCGCCCCGATGGATTGGCGATGGCAATGGAGTTTTCAGCGTGAGTGGCTTGCGGATTCACAGTCGAGTCTCCTGGATGGTTGGCGATTGCTGATCGTTCATGCTCGGGCGCAAGCATACAAGCTGGCCCGCCGGTAATCCACTCTCGCGTTACGTTGGCGCCAAAAACTTGACGCCGTGAGTAGGAGTTTCATAATTACGGCTAATGGGCAGGCCTACCGCCCGTTCGTGTGGGCCGTAGTCGCAGGGGTGAAACGGCGGAGATCGGATTCATGGGCGTTTTCTCTGACAGGCATGGCGGCGGCTTCTCACGTTCTTCTTCTCGCCGGCGACAGGGCCCACTTGTTTGCCGGTCGCTCATCGAACAGCTCGAACCGCGTTGGCTGCTCTCGGCTGCGCCGGTCGCCGATTCGACCGCGCTGGTCGCCGGCTCAATGTCGGGCGGCGCCGGCAGTCAGGCTGCCGAAGCAGCGGCCGCCGGCAAATCGATCGACGCCTTCGCGCTCGATCTCTATGCCCAGCTTCAAGGTACGACGGGCGGCAACCTGTTCGTGTCGCCCTTCAGCGCGGCCACGGCGCTGGCCATGGCCTACGCCGGCGCCGGCGGCGATACGGCCCAACAGATGGCCAAGGTCCTGCATTTCAGCGGCGATCCGAACAGCACCGAAAGCGGCTTTGGCGCGCTGCTGGGCGATCTGAACGCCACCGGCCAAAGCGGCGGCTTTCTGCTGAGCGCGGCCAATGCCCTCTGGGTACAACAAGGACTCAACTTGTTGCCTGAGTTCTTGAACGTCATGCAGAACGACTTCAACGGCGGACTGAATCAGGCCGACTTCATCGATCAGGCCGATGCCGTGCGGCAGACGATTAATAACTGGGTGGCGCAGCAAACCCACGGCAAGATCACCGATCTCTTTCCGCCTGGCACGATCACCGACTTCACCCGCCTCGTGTTGGCAGACGCGGTTTATTTGAAAGCGGCCTGGACTTCTCCGTTCGAGCCCGGCGCGACGACGGATGCTCCCTTCACGCTCGCATCGGGCAGCCAAGCGACCGTCTCGACAATGCACCAGACGGGCGAATTCGGTTATATGGAGCGCGACGGCTTTCAAGTGCTTCAGCTCCCCTACACCGATGGCCGGCTGGCCATGGACATTATTCTACCGACGCAAACCGGTCTGGCTGGATTAGGAAGTAATCAGATACCGGCCGACATCAACGCCTGGATCAGCGGCCTTAGCCCGCAAAGCGTTGCCATCTCATTGCCAAAGTTTCAGATGACCACGCAGTTTAATCTGATTCCGACACTCCAAGCGTTGGGCATGTCCGAGGCCTTTACGGATAGCGCCGGCTTCTCAGGCATCACCGACGCACTGAGACTCAAAATAGATACCGTCGTGCAGAAGGCATACATCAGCGTCGATGAAAACGGAACGGAGGCGGCCGCGGCGACTGGGATCGGCGTGGTGCCGGCAGTCGTGGCAGCCGAACCGAATCCGCCCGTGATCTTCAACGCCGACCATCCATTTTTGTTCCTGATTCGCGACACGCAGTCGGGCACGGTGCTGTTCATGGGGCAAGTCGAAGATCCGGCGCAGCAAGGCAGCGACCCGTCGGCCCCCGTCATCACGCAGCAGCCGCGAAGCGAGGAGCCGGTGACGCAGAATCCCGCACCGCAGAACCCCATCACACCGGTCCCGGTGCAACAGCCGATCGTGGTAACGCCGCCCATTGAGATCGTTGGACCTGTTGCGCCACCGCCTCAACAACCAATCGTGGTAACGCCGCCCATTGAGGTTGTTGGGCCTGTGGCGCCCCCGCCTCAACTGGTGTCTGCCCCGGTTGCGCCTGGCCCGACGTTGTCGCCCAACGAAAAGGTTGTCAGCGCCATGTACGAAGCGCTGCTCCACCGCACCGCCGAACCGGCGGCGCTGGCCTATTGGTCAAACCTGCTCGACGACGGCGCCTCGCCGGCCAAGGTCGCCGTGGGAATTGAAGCCAGCTCCGAATATCGCCAAGAAGAGGTCGAGTCGCTCTACCAGCACTATCTGGGCCGCGCCGCCGACGCCAACGGGCTGGCGTTCTTTACCGCCCAACTGGCTGCCGGAGGCACGATCGAGCAGATCGCCGCCACGCTGGCCGGTTCGGCCGAGTTTGCCCAATCGCACGGCGGGGGCGGCAACCTGGTCGAGGCGCTTTTCACGGCGATTTTAGACCGGCCCGTCGATGCGCGCAGTTTGGCGCTGTTCGAGCAGCAGCAAGCAGCGGGGGCCAGCGGCTCGCAGCTTGCCAGCCAGATGCTGGCCAGCGACGAATATCAGCGGCAGGTCGCCAGCAAGTGGTTGACGCAATTTCTCGACCGGCCCGCCGACTCGTCCGGCGTCAGCTATTTTGCCGCGCTCTTGCATGCCGGCGCCACGGACGAGGAAATTGCCGGCGACGTTCTGGCCTCCGACGAATTCCTAGCCAAAGCAACTTAGGAACGGACGAAAAATGCTTGGGCAATTCTCTTAGCCCTCACCAATTGCTTGCGGAAAACAAGGGACCCGCGAGCCGTTGCTATACCGCAACTGCTTCATCGGCAAAACGTTGCGACGACTCCTCGTCGCATCGGCGTCTATTGATGCAAGCGCAGTCTCTCGCTACCTGCCCGCGACATCACGGCCGGCCGTCCAATCGCCTGCGAACGTCTGGACCGCGCATCGGCGGTATCCTGTCCCTCTCTCTGTTTTTTACCAGATAAGTGGCTTGGGTAGTTTTCAGCCTGTTTTTCGGCGTGGCTGGCCGGCAAACGAGCTGTAGTCGCGTCGCAGCCGATTGGCCTCTCCACCGGCGAGATGACGAGACTTCTTGATCGCCGCCTGGTATTGCAACAACAAGTAGTCGGGCTTCACGACGTAATGCACCTTACGGCGCATCTGCTTCTCGAATGCCGCCACGTCGCGTTGGTTGTCCGCGTACCAAACCGACAGCGGCGTCTTTCTGCCGTTGCCGATCGCGTTTGGATCGGGGTAGGTAATCTTTGCCCAGTTCCTTCTTCGCCGCCGCTTCGTATTGTCGGAAAGGTAGCGCAGGAACAGGAACGAGAGCATGTAGTCGCGGAAATCGTCCGCGTTCATGGCTCCGCGCAGCGGGTCGGCGATGTTCCA
>DASVHB010000638.1:0-4682 GCA_036379195.1 Pirellulales bacterium | reverse complement strand
CGCAAGCGAGGACGCGCAACGAACTTGCCTCGCTTGCGCTTCGGGTTGGTGCGACACGACCGTCGTTCGGACACCCTGGGGGCTGATGAATAATCCGGGTTAGCCGCCCTGCTTCAGCTTTTCCAATTCGGACGACACATTTTCGATCTCGCGCTCCAGGCGGGTAACGTCGGCCGGATCGTCCATTTGCTTGCGCGCGCCGGCAAGCTGCTGCCGCAGCTTTTGCAGCCGCTGGTTCAAAAGGTCGATGCGTTTTTTGGCCTTCTTATCCATTCGTCGGCAGTTGGATTGGAATGAACCGCAGCACGCCTGAAATACAGACCACGATGATGGCCAGTGCCATGTTCACCGATAGCCAGAGTTTGGCGTTCTGCCGGATCTTGGCAAATGCGGGGCTGCGGCCTGTCAGGGCGCTGGCCAAAAAGAAAATGACCAGGGCCAGCACAAACTTAGCGCCGAAAAGACCGTGATACAGCCCCTTGTAGGCTTCGTCGAGAGTGCGCACCTTGGCAATAAAGTTATAGAGGCCGCTGACAATCAGAAACAGGATGGCGGCCATGACGAACTTCACCCAGCGCGAGCGCACCTGTTCGTGCAACGCTTGGTGTTGCTCTGGGCTGAGCACCGCCACCGAGGGAACCAGCGCCATCCGCATGAAAATGGTGCCGCCCACCGCCGTAATGGCCGAGAGAATATGCAGCCAGCGAAAGAAAATGCCCAGCCAGTCGAGTTGCATGTCGATCGGTTCCTTTGCGAATGACGTGCATGGTAGGTCGCGTGCGGTGCGTTGTCTAGTGACGCTTGCAGTCGTTGTAAATTTTGATGAAAATATCTGCAGCCAGTCGTGAGACGAACTCCCAGCCCCGATGAGCCTTTTGGAAGATCCCGCTTGCCCGACCTCCGCGCTCGAGGCCGATGAGCCGCGGCTGCGCGCCCGCGCCCGGCGACGAGCCTGGTTTTGTCCAGGCGCCGGCTGGGCGTTGCTGGGACGCAACCGCTGGGCCGGTGGGACGTTTTGCCTGTACTTGATCTTTCTGTCCGCGCTGAGTTGGTTCATTGTTTCGATAACTCGCTCCGCCCTGTGGCTGACGATCGCCGTGCTGGTCGCGTTGGTGGTGGCCTGGAGCAGCGAGATCGCGGCGACTCGCCGGGCGGCAATCGAACCGGCTCGGCCCGGCTGGCTCGCCCGGCGGTTTTGGCCCGCCACCGCGCTGGTGTGGGTGGCCTCGCTGACCATTCCGGCGCTGTTGGCGCGTGAATTCGGCTGGACTGTCATCGGCGAAGGCATGACACCGGCTATCGACATCGGCGAGAGTGTACTGTTCCGGCGGCGCGTCGAGCCGGCCCAGTTGCGGCAGGGGGCGGTGGTGCTGTTTCGGCTGCCCCCGCAAACGCGCGTCGGCGAGCCCGGCATGCTGCTCGCCGGGCGGTTACTCGCCGTGCCGGGCGACACGATCTCCATCCGCACAGGCAAATATGTGGTCAATGGCAAGACCACCGATTACCTGGCCGACAAAAACCTGGCCGGCGCCGCCATCGATGTGCCCCAATGGCCGCAGACGTTAAAAGTGCGCGAAGAGCGATACTTTGTCGTGCAAGATTCTCCGCGGCCTGGCCTCGACAGTCGCAGCGTGTCGTGGATTCACGACCGCGACCTGGTGAGCGCGCGGTTGATTCATGTCGTCCGCGGAAAACTTTTGCAACCGGTCGAGTGATTGCGAATCAAACCGCGGCCAATTGGCGCTCGACGGCTTGCTTGACCGAGGCGTGGGCACGCTGCGCCTTCAAGCACGTTTGCCGAAACGTTTCGGGCCGCGGCACGCCCGACACGCGAAACGTTTCCACCGTGCCTTTGCGAAAGATGAGCTCCCCGGCGGGATACCATTCTTGCCCCGGCAGAATCTGCACGTCGATCGCATCAAAGGCGTCGAGCGACACCGCGGCGACTTCTTCGCCCGAAGCCTGCTCGACGACCACCCGCCGGTTGGTCAACCGGTAACGCCTGGCCCATGGATTGGAGACATAAATCCGCGGGATGGGGCCGAGCTTGGGCACGAAGATAAAGCACGGCAAGACCATCAGAAAGTAGAGCGGCAGAATCAGCGGAATGGAGGCCAGGGCGATGATCTTGCCCAGCGTGATATCAATGCCGGCCAAGCGGATGCCCGAGCGGTTGCCGTAAAGCCGGCCGAAAAACCGCCCTTCGGCCCTGGCGGCCAGCGAGGGCCAGACGGTCATGATGGTCACTTCGCCCAGATCTGGCGGGGCGACGCCTGCGATCGCTTGTTTCATGGAAAAAGTCTTCACTTCCTCGATGTCTGTAGGCAAACAGTATCAAACCGCGCGGCGAAATGCCAGGGGGCGCGGTTGATGCCAGGGTGCCGTGCGGATTACGATGAAGTGATGGAAGATCATGATCCCCAACAGGCGGCGGCGACGCAAGAAGCTCCGCCTGCCGCACGCCCCGCCAGCCGCTGGGCCGCGGCGGCGGGCCCTTGGTTTGATCGGGCGCTATTGAACCTGCGGGTGTGGCTGCCCGCTCTGCGCACGCCCGATCTGAAAGCCCGGCAGGTAAAATACCGTGCCCGCGAAAACCGCAAAGCGATGACCTGGAGTGTCGGCTTGCCGCGGCAGTGCTGGCATTGTGCGGCCACCGAAGGTCTGACCAGCCGCAAGTTTTCCGACGAGATTCGCAGCTTCGAGTCGCCTACAAATATCCTGGGCGGCACCTGGGGCGTGGCGGCGCTATTGCTGCTGTTCTGGATTTTTTTCGGCGGCGCCTGGTGCCTGCGGCTGGGGGTGTTGGTCGCGGCGGGCGGGCTGGTGTGGCTGTGGATTAAAAGCTGGCAAGAGCGCGTCCGGGTGACGGTGTGGAGTTGCGCCGAGCACGTCGATGAGCTGCGGCCGCCGGAAGCGGTGAGCTATGATGAGAATCTCTATCTTTATGCACCCAGCGAGCAACTGGCCGAGGTCGCTCGTGCCGAGTTGATTGCCTCGCGTAAAAACGAAGGGAAGCATCTCACCGAGCGGCGGCCCGAAAAGCCGGCGGCCACGCGCGACGCGGACGCGGCCGACGAGCCGGCGGCGCCGCCTCCCCCGCGGCCGGTCATTACGCGGGACGAACTGCCGCCCTTGAAGCTGGCCGGCGACGAGGAGGAAACGCCGTAGGGTGGGACTGGCCTGCGCAGAATCTAGGTTTTTAGACGACACGTCGTCGCGCACTCAACGCGTATTTGTTCCGTTCCGCGTCGAATAATGCCATGCCACCGGCTTGCCCGGTCGGTTGCTGACGCTGGTTTCTAAAAAACAGAATCAAACGCGCGCCGCGGTCACCGTACTGCTTGCGCAGCAAAGGTGGGACTCGCTGCGCTCGGCCCACCCTACGAAGACCGGTTTCGCCTCTACGCCGCGCGCAGTTGCAACAGCGTATCGAGCAGCGATTGGGCGGTGCTGATCACCTGGGCGTTGCCGCGATATTGCGTCGACGCCAGAATCAGGTTGATCAGGTTGTTGCCCACGTCGGTATTCGACTGCTCCAGCGCGCCGGAGACAATCGAGCCGATGCCGTCCTGGTTGGGATTGCCGGTGATGGGTAAGCCTGAGTTGACGCCGGGGGCGTACATGTTTTGCCCCATTTGCTCCAAGCCGGCGGGGTTGGCGAAGCGTGCCAGCACAATCTGCCCCAAGTTTCGCTGGGTGCCGTTGTTGAAGACGCCCTTGATCACGCCATCGCCGCCGATGATATAGCTGGTGAGCTTGCCCGGCGGAAAGCCGTCCTGGCTGGTTGCCTGCAGCGATGCGGTGCTGGCAGCCAGACCGGATACCTGCGAGAAATTGAGCTGAAACTGCATCGGCTTGGCCGAGGGCACGTGCGTGCGGTCGACCGAGACCGTCGAATTGGTGGCCGACAGGAACTTGCCGTCGCCGTCGAAGGTCACCAGGCCGGTGCCGACGGCGATCGCCGAGCCGGTGAGCGGATCGTTCTGGGGCGAGTCGGCGAACCAGCGATAGGTGGTCGCGGTGCTGGTCCGATTTTGCAAGACCGCCGTGATGCGAACATTGATCGGAATACCCAGCGAGTCGTAGGCAATGACATCGGCGACAGCGCTTTGGCCGACGGCCGCCTGCGTCTGATTGAAATTCAACGGTACCGCCTGTGTGCCGGTGGCCGTTTTCAATTGTAACGCCGACAGCCCGATCGAGACTGCGTTGTCGGTACCGGCATCGCTGACAAACTCGATTTCGCCCTGCGAGTTGATCAGGCTGCCAGGCGACAAGCCCGATGAGTCGTTGGGAATCGGGTTGGTGCTGTCGGGTCCGGGCGGCTGCTGAATGCCCATCGACTGCTGCATGAAAGTCGCCAGGTCGAGCACGGTGCTGGTCGCCGTGATCGTGAAGGTGGTGGGGTTAAGTTGCCGGCCTCCTTTGGTGCCCGTGAAGGTGAGCGTACCGGGCTGAAACAGCGATTGATAAGTGCCGTTGCTGTATTGCAGCACGTTGGTCAATAGCGTATTGCTGCTAACCGGCGGCCCATTCAGATTCACCTGGGCATTGCTGGCGATCGTGGCGTCGGGCACGTCGTCGGTAAAGCTCTCGTTCGCGTTGTTGTTGGGGATTTCAGCGACAAAATTGAACTGGTTCGGATTGCTCGCCGAATTGCGATAGATGCGCCGCACGGTCCA
>DASVHB010000637.1:0-16973 GCA_036379195.1 Pirellulales bacterium | reverse complement strand
GCGGCAAGCAATGAACTACGGGTTTCGTCGCTGGCGGGATTTTTTCAACGATCGGCAGCT
The DNA here is from genome assembly GCA_036379195.1 of Pirellulales bacterium. Classification (GTDB taxonomy): domain Bacteria; phylum Planctomycetota; class Planctomycetia; order Pirellulales; family JAICIG01; genus JAICLL01. Next base: position 16,913 of record DASVHB010000637.1, on the reverse strand, counting down.
TTTGGTCCTCGGCTGGTTGCGGAGCGCCATCGTGTCAATCGCCGACGATCCACTGAGGCGCGCGTTACTGACCTTGTTTTCCGGCGTGCTGGAATTCAACAATCTCTTTGCTTCGTACAAAGGCGAGGGGACCGGCGCCGTGCGCCACATGTTTTCGCATCACATCCTCAAGCCCGAACGAATGCCGATCGAGGCGAACGTTTGGGGAACGCCGAAGAGTTCCGGATCGTTCTCGAATCTCTTTCGCAGCCGTCTTCTGCGGGCCCTCGACTACCGCCGCGATCCGACGGAAGTGACTACCGACGCGAGGGGCGGCTGCGTTTGTTCGGCGCCGTTTTCCGAAACCATCGAACCTTCGTGGCCATCGAACGGCTCTTTAGCGGAACGCGGCATCTATTTGTCGTGCGGCACGTCGAGCGACACGGGGCTCTCCGACCACTCGATGGACCTGATCGTCACCGATCCGCCGTTTTTCGACAATGTTCACTACTCCGAGTTGGCCGATTTTTTTTACGCCTGGCAGCAACTGGGCGTCGTTTCGGCGGGTGACGCTCCAGCGAGTGGCTCGCGAAGCACTCGTCATGATTTCGAGGTGCAGGACACCCGCGCCGAGCAATTCGCCGCCAAGTTGGCCGCCGTGTTGCGCGAGTGCCATCGCGTGCTCCGCGACGACGGCCTGCTGGTATTCACGTATCATCACTCGCGCGATGACGGCTGGCAGTCTCTCGCCGAGGCGATTCTGGGCGCCGGTTTTTCGGTAATTAATTCCCACCCCGTCAAATCCGAAATGTCGGTGGCCACGCCCAAGTCGCAAGCCAAGGAGCCAATCGCCTTCGACATCATCCTGGTCTGCCGCAAGCAAGGTTCACTCGTCGACGCGCCCATCCCTACGATACCAGAGGCGCTCGACTCCGCCCGCTCCAAGATCGGCCGCCTTCTGGCCGCGGGCTTCACCCTCTCGCGCAACGACCGCAAGGTTATACTCTACGGCCAACTTCTGACCGCGATCGTCAAGCCGAGCGACTCCAAAAGCTGGGCACCAATCGTGCAAGCGGAACTCGCTCAAGAGCGGTCCCGTTTACCGGCAAAAGGAAGCCGGGGCCAACAAAGGGCGCTATTCGACGCGAGATAGACGGCGGCCGTGCTTCGGCCCCAAGATTCTCAATGGCGATGGCGCTACCTTCGCACGGTAAAAATCGATACAGCCAGCGACAAGTCATTCGCGTTTGACTTTCGCCCACCAGTCGAGCACTTTTTGCCGACCATCGGGCGTGGTGAAGCGATAGCCCGGGCCGCCAAACTCGGCCAAAAAGGGATCGCCGGCCGATTCGAGGCCGAACCGCTCGGGCGGCACCTCGTGCAACGCCAGCAAGATCGCCGCGGCGGTGGCGCCCACGTCGCAGGGAGAGTCGCTGGCCAGCCTCAAGCGCTGCTCGTTGGCAAGCATGCCGGCCAGCAGTCGCTCGCCATCTGGCCCCGGATCGCGCGCGAGAATCGCCAAGATGGCCATCCACGGCCAGTCGTTGGGCGAATCGACGGTGGCGCGCGGCAACTTGCCAGATTGCATCGCCGCCAAGAGGCCGGGCACCGCCTCAGGCGTGCCTATCTCGGCCAACAACCCGCAGAGGTTTTCGTAGGGACAGCCGCGGCCCGCCTGGTTCTCACGTTCGCGGTCGGGCGGCGACGGATCGCCGACCGCTTGAACATACTTGCTGGCGAACTGCGAAACTGCGCGTTCGTCGAGTAGTTCGCACATCATCAGTTCGGCCTGCCTCAAGGGGCGTCGTTGGGCAAGAAGCCGGTCGAGCGTCCGCCTGCTGATCGTCGAAAGTCGCTGCGCGGGCGGAAGCTTCACGATGTACTCGTAAGCCAATCGCTGCCGCGGCGTGGCAAGCGAGTGAAGCACGAATAGGCCCGATCCGATCGGGCTGGGATGCGCAAAGAACACGCCTATCGGATAATCGCCCTTGGGCAGCGTATCGCTGTTGGCGCAGTGGGCTAGCTGGTCGTCGGCGCGGTCGAACAGCGTGGGACGCTCGGCCGCTAACTTACCAACGAGCTGCGCGCGTTCGGGCGAGGCGGCCAGCGGCACGCCCACCAGCAAGCGGTCGATGCCGGCCAATTGCTTGTCTTGCCAGAGTTCCAGCGCCACCGCGGGCCGGGCCCACAGCGCGAGCTGCGCCAGCCGCCGGCGCGCATCGTCGTCGATGCGGCCCGCCGCCAACCGCTCTTCGATGGCCGAAAGCACGGCGCCCGTCAGATCGTCGCGCACCAGCAGGTCGAGCAGATCGGCCTCGGCCATTTCACGATCGGCCAGCCGGCGATCGAACTCCAACCGCGCTCGGGAATTGCCGATCACCGAGGAACGAACCTTTTGGGCTGGACGCTGGCCGGCCGCATCGCCCAGCGGAGGCAAGGGACGGACCAGGGCGTCGATTCGCCGACCAATTTCACCGTCGGGCAGGGGTGGCAACCGCCAATGCGCCGGATCGCTCGTCAGCCACACGCGCCGCGCCTCTTGCCAAATCGGCTCGGCGCGGCGACGCGCGTCGATCGAAAACGTCCGCTCGCGCAACCGGGGACGCAGGCGTGTGATGATCTGACAAGCGATTTCGGGCCTGCCGATCAGCCAGCCGATGCGAGCGGCGGCGCCCACGCGCCGTCCAAAGTCGGTAGCGTCGAGTGCCGCAATCAGGCGGTCCAATTCATCGGACGGCACATCGCGGGGCGGTGCGAGTGACACCGGCGGCAGCGTGCTCGCCAAAAGTTCGAGTTGACGGCGAGCTTCGTACGAGATGTCGGCATCGAAAAGCGATCGCTGAATGCCTTGGGCAAGCGCCATCGAATCCGCCCGTGACACCAGCGAGGCAAGCTGCTCGGCGGCCTGCTTACGCGACTCGAAGCGGCTGTCGCCAAGCAATTCGATGATGCGGGGCAGATCGTCGAGCGTGACGACATCGGTGGCATCGGCGGCATTGCAGAGCCCTCGGGCGGCTGCGAGGAACAAAGCAACCGCCACGAGTAACGCATCGCGGCAGAGCCTGCGAAGGTGATTCCAATGCCGGTGCACGAGTGTCACAGCGTAAAAAAACCCTTCCCGCCTGGTGGCAAGAAGGGTCGATTTGAATGGAAACGAGTTGAGGGAAAGTAACGAGCCTTTGAGGAGCAGGCATTGGCCGCTCCTCAGCGCAACCAGCCAGGTGGTTCTTGCATTCAGCCCTCCTTAGTCCTGCGAAAGTCCGAAATGGGGCCACTTAAGGCGGCCCCGAAACGGCCGATCGAGCGACGACGTTGGCTAGCACGTATGTTTTGCCAGCGGCCTACCGGGCTGGCTCCCCTGGTGATTCGGGGATTTGTCTAACCCAGCGGCGCAAGCTTCCGAAGAAACTGACGCCGCACGTGTCGCCTCAGTCGATATCCTATCACCCGGTGAAGCCGCGCCAATACTGGTCTGATGTATACATTGGGCCGTGGTAGCGTGGCAGCGCGTGACTTTCGTAAATTGGATGCCGTGGAAATAAGACCTGGGAGTGCCGCGCCGTGAAACCGAACCAGTGGATTCTTTGCGGCGGCTTGCTGGCCGCCTTGTCGGTTGCCGCCGGGGCGTTTGGCGCGCATGGACTCGAAGGACGCCTCAAAGCCGGCGGGCAGCTTAGCGAAACGGAGGTCAACCATCGACTCGATATCCACGAGAAAGCGGCGCGATACCAGATGTATCACAGCCTGGCGCTGATCGCCGTCGGTCTGATGACATGGCGAGCGGCGCGGCCCGCGCTCGCCGTCGCCGGATGGGCTTTTCTGGCCGGTACGATCGTGTTTTCGGGCTGCCTTTATGCCATCGTCCTTGGGGGCCCGCTCTGGCTAGGCGCCGTGGTGCCCATCGGAGGCGTCGCGTTCCTCGTGGGCTGGATCGCGCTGGCTGTCTCCGCCTGGCAGACGCCAGGTTGAGACTCGCGAGGCCGATCGCCCGAGACGCATCGCTTCGATTTAGCGCAGCATCTCTTTCAGGCCTCGTCGCATGCGGTCGAGCACGCCGGTTTTCGCCGGCGCCGCAGCCGCCGCCGGTCGCTTGCGAGGATGATTGGCCACGGGCGCTTCGGGCTGCGGCACGAACGACGTGAGATACCGCGGCCAATACCCGTCGAGCAATTGCAGGCATTCGGCGTAGCGGTGCTCGGCCAGCATCGCGCCGGCGCGGTGCGTGGTCAGCCAGACCAACGTGAGCAGCCTCGCGTTATCGAGTTGTTCGAGGTCGAACAGCTCGACATCGTCGATCCAACCCTGGCCGCCCTGACAAGAAAACTGCAACCGCAGCGGCGACAAGTCGGTCGGCAAGTCGGGAAACTCGAAGGAGAACTGCTTCCAATCGGCCTCAAGTTTCTGAGCGCCGCCCACTTTGGCTGCGCGATAGTAGCCTTCGCCAGCGCGCTGGCCATCGAGCGAAAGGCTGACCTGCGGCGGATTGAGCGGGTCGTCCGTGCGCATCCAAACCGAGACCGACAGCCAGCCGGTCTGAGGAGCTTCGAAGGGCCGGCTCGCTAACGACGCCGCCGCTTGACGGCCGTCGAGCTTCACCGATCGTTTGCCGGAGTGCGGGTTTTCGGTGTCGGATGTTACGGGGCCGGTCGCCGCGCCACGGTTGAACGGCCGCAGCAGTTTTGGAGGCGGCTGGTTTGCTTCCCAGCCGGGCAGATCGCTCCGCGGCATCGGCGCTTCAAAACCACCGTTGGCCAGGCGATCGAGCGGGGCGGGATGCTTGAGCGCGCGGGCGCGGGCCATCAGGTCTTGAATGCGCGCATCGAGCTGAGCCACGCGTTTGGCGTCGAGCGTCACGCGCGGATCAGAGAACTTCACTCCGGCGGCCGTAAAGACAGCGGCCACCAGGTCGTATGCCTCAAGTTGAATCGTCCAGGAACGTTTCATCCCTTGCCCAACGAGCGGCGGCAGCCGGCGCGAGGCATAGAGGCTGCGCACGCCGCAATCGGCCGGCAAGTCGACCTCGAGGTCCACGCTGGTCTTCCAGGGCGAATCGTTGGCGAAATAAACGAAGGTGCGGCCCTCGTGCGAGAGTGTCCGAACCGTGACTGGCTGCGTGGGGCCCTCCAAAGTTGCAAAAGGCGCATCGGGCAGATGACGGTATGCCCCCAGGAACGGTTCCAACTCATTCTCTTGGCCAAGCGGCAGCATGCCGCCGCCGTCAAACATGGCCCGCGCGTCGAGCGCGGCCAACGCATGAACAAACCGGCGGCGGTTGTCCTGGGCCGAGGGAACCGCTTGCGTCTGCAGCAACATGGCCCCACTGTGAAAGGGGTTTTTGGCATCGAACGAAGCGAGCCGAGCCTTGAGCGATTCGTGATAAAACAAAGCGGCTGGATTCGGCTGCTGGGCGAATAAACGGTCGAGATGCGGATCGAGGTTGATCTCTCGACTCATGCCTTGCGCGACCAGCGAAGTGAGCGGCGCCAGACGCTGTGGGCGCAGCAGCACGATCGACTCGGCATCATGATAAAACTGCGGCGCGATGCCGGTGCTCAACAGGGCTTCCTCGTAGCGCGTCGTGCTGCGTGTGAGCGCCGGACGAAGTTCCTGCTCGAACTCGGGCCGGTCGAACAGGCCCGCGCCGGCCAGATAGAGCCTCAGCCCTGGCCGGTCGGTGGCAATCTCCTCTTGCATACGGCGATAAAAGCGCGATAGGGCTTCCGCCCGCCACAGCAACCACGCTTGCCGGTGCGTCGTGCGCAGCAGTGCCACGCGCTGCGAGAACTGTTCATCGCCGGGCGGCAGCTTCACTTTTGCTTCTCGCTGAAATCGGGCAAGCGTCTGCTCGTCGTATCCCCAGTCGGCGCCGGGAAGCTGGGCATACCCATCGGCCGAAAGCTGCACCGCCACACCGGTCAGCGACGGATGGTGGCGATATCGCTCCATGAACTCGCGTACCACACCGAGCATGGCGTTTTGGACACGGTCGTCGAGCGGATTGTAATAGGGCGCCAATGAGCCGCGCGGGGCGTGTTGCGCAAGCCACGTTTGCCCATCGCCGCCGATCAACTCGATGCCTGGCTCCGCCGCTTTGCGACGCATGGCTTCCAACTCGGGCAGCGGCGCCGTGAAATGGAGCGTGGGAATCAGCTTGATGCGTTCGCGATCGAAGATGCGAAACACCAGCTCCAGCGCGTCTTTGCGAAGCGGATCGTGACCGTCGGAGAAGAAGATTCCGGTATCGTATCGCGGCGTGGGTTGCAAGAGCTGGCTCGGATACAGCGTGCTGCCATCGGCCAAGACCGTCAGCATCAGCGCATTGTAACCGGCGAAGTTCAGATACTCCGCCAGCCGGATGCCGCCTTCTTGAAACGTCCGCCAGTCATCGAGACGCTGCCGGCGCAGGGGGTCGAAGCCTTCGGTGGCCGAGAAGTTTTCGGGAAAGAGCGGGCGATCGTAATAGGCCGCCATGATGCGCTCCGTGGCGAGCGAATTGTCCGGCCGGAAACGCCGCTTCAACATGCTGTGAGTGTCCCAGTCGTCGCGGCTAAGCGCCTTCACCACTTGCTCGGCGGTGCCTTGCGGCCCGAGCACGCGCAGCTTGCTGTACACCGCTCGCGTGCCATCCAAACGGTTCGTCAGCAGCAGCAGGGGCGTCTTCGTCCGCGGCCAAAAGACAAGGCGATGCCTGGCCACGCGCGGCTCGCCCTCGGCCGCCTCTTCGGAGACGTACACTCCCGAATCGAGCCGCAAGGGGGGCGCGCTCGCCTCGACCAGGCTCATGCCGAGCACCTGCGGCACATCGCTGGGATACTCGATCTCGAGGATATGAGGCTCGCCCGGCTTATGAATCGCAAGCGGATAGGCCTCCCAACCGATGTCCGGTTCTCGTCCGCCGGGACCCAGCCGCATCATCGTTCCTAGCGAGTGCCGGAATACTTCGGCCTCGTTGCCGCCGAGCGGGCCCTTGCGCATGCCCGGCATCATCGGTATCTTGGGCAACCGGTCCCAGACGCCGGGCTTGGTGGGATCGATCTCAAGAATCGGGAAAGCGGGGGGCTCGGTGGTGCTTTCGGGCATGCGGGGGTCGCCGCTGACCACCACCAGTTGAACGCGCCGCTCGACATCGCCATGTTTCAGATCGAGCCGGTTGGGCAACCCCCAGCGGCTGGTTTGCAAGACCAGGTCGTACACTCCTTCGTGTTCCGGCAGTTGCATCGAGAGTGCCACCGGCGGCGCCGTGCCTTCGGAATCTACTAGGCACTGATGTTCTTGCGACGCCACTTCTTTGTGCTTGGCAACGTCGTAGAGCTTGGCTTGCAACGACAGTTTCGCACCCGCCGCGGCGCTGATGCGGAACGGTTCGATCCCCAACTCCAGGGTTTCATTGACGGCGTAAACCAGCGAGTCGCGCGGCACGGCAATGCGCAGCTTATCGCCGGGCGCTCGCGCCACTTCCAGGCGGTTTTTGCGATCGTCAAGATGGCTGGAGTGTTGCTTTTCGACCAGCAACGCCAAGGGGACATCGACGCTGCCAAATTCGGCCGGACCTTCGGCCGGCGCCAGCTCGATGTGCAATGCCGCGTCGAGCGGGGCAAAGATGTCCAGGTCGACACCGTCGTAACCGCGGGGGGCGAGTTGCTGGATCAACAGTCTCCCGGATTCAACCCATATCGAACCGGGTTCATCGGCTTCGATGCCCAGGGCCACGGGATTGGCGACTTCGCCCTCACTGACGCCGATGCTTCCTCGCCATTGCTGGGCAGCGCCGCCGCCCCATTCGATGCGCAGCCGCAAGGTGGCGCTTGGCTTGGTTTCAGGCGGGTCGGCCGGTTCGTCGGCTCGCAAGCGCGGCGGGATGAGCGCAACGGCAAGCGCCAACGCCAGCCGTGTCCATAAAGACCACGCGCGCAGTAACCATTGCCGCGATGTATTCGGACCTCCGTGTCCGACCATCTCGGAGAGCCTATCGTTAGGTGAGGACGGGGGCGACGCCAGGCCGCCGGAAAGGGAGCGGGATTATAGTGACGCTCGGCGATTTGACCTATGGCACCCTGGCAGGAATCTCGGGGGTGTGGGGAGTTTCGCAAAACTTTGATCAAGCCGGTGCTTACCGTTTCCCATACGAGTATCTGCTCTCAATCGCGATAGCCCAGCCCCGGCCCGTCGAGTGCCGCAGTGCCCAAGGCGCCATCGGTTACGCGGAACATGCTCGGATAGCGGTCGGACCATCCCCGATTGCCGGCCGGGCAATACTGCCGAGCATTGCCTTCGATGGCGGCTACTGTCGGAATTCGGGCGGAAAGCGACGCCGAATGCAGAAACGACGCGCCAGGGCACGTCAAGTCTTGCACGCAAAGAAACATCTCATATTTCTGGGCGGCGGCGCCCATCAGCAACGCCTCGGTGTGCCCCTTGCACGCCTTGAGCGCTACCCCGGAATAGCCCATCTCGCGGCATAGCAGCAGGCTTTCCAGGTCGATCAGCGATTCGTCGATGACCACCGGTTTGAGCCGGGCGGCGGCGTGCATGCGATGGTGCGGATGTGATTTCAGGTCGCGGTGCGTGGGTTGCTCGATGTACTGCACGCGGTCGAGCGCACGCGGAGACCGCTCGGCCACGCGTGCTAAAAAGTCAAGCACATACTGAACATCGGCGCACCGCTCGTTGAAATCGAGCGAGTAACGCCAGGCCGCGCATCTCCGCTCGGCCTGGGCCTGCACGGCCACTTGTTCCACCGCCACCACGCGCTGCACATCCCATGTCAGGTCGTCGCCGTTGAGCTTGATTTTGAGGTGCGTGAGGCCATCGGCGGCGATCCACTGACCCAACGTTTCGGGCAAGCCGTCGCCGATGGGCTGGCTCAGGTCGCCGGGCGTAAGCGGATCGAGCGCGCCGACCAGGTGATAGAGCGGCATGCGCGGCTTCGGATCGCGCGACGTGTAGCGATCGAGATACTCGCCGCGAAACTCCTCGCCAAGCCAGGCCGAAAGATCGCGGCCGACAAACTCGCTGCCCAATGCATTGTAGGAATTGAGACCGAGCGCCTTGCCATAGGCATCGTGAATGGCTGCTTCCAACGGGCTGGCCGCAACCAATTGCGCCAAGCGCGGCATCGGCTCATTGACGCCCGCGGCGATCAGCGATTTGGCAACCAGCGCTTCGTGCGCCTCGGCCAGGTCGGTGGTCATGTCGAGCGGATGCCCGCTTTCGCGATAATCGCCTGCCGCGGTCACCAGCCGTTCCGCCAGTTCGAGCATGGCGGCCAAGGTGGCTTCAGGAGCGAGCGAAGGCGAAGGCCAGGCCCAGATATTGCCCATCGGCATCGAGCCGAAGCCGGCAGCGCGTCGACCATCGCGTGTTTCGACCTCGGCCGTAACGTGGAACAACACCGCGTCGGTGACAACGCGGCCGCCAAACTTGATCGGCGCGCGATAACCGATACGTTCGGCCCGCGCCGTCATTTGCCGCAGCTTGATGTCCGTTGCCTTGGACACTAAACCAAACCTTTGCGGACGGCCCAGACCGCGGCCTGAGTGCGATCGGAGACGCCGATTTTTTGCAGCACGTGCTGCACGTGTTCCTTGACCGTTTCGTAACTGATGCCCAACACTTGCGCGATTTCTTTATTGGTGAGGCCGAATGCCAGTTGCGCCAGGACCTCGGTTTCGCGCTGAGTGAGCGGCACTTCAATATCGCCGGCCACGCGAGGCGTGGCCAGGGCGCCGGTCACGCGGCGCAGCTCATCGCGTCTCCAAGCGTCGCCGCCTTGCGCCACGCGGCGAATTGCCGCCAACAAATCGTCGCGACCGGTGTCTTTCAGCAGATATCCACTAGCACCCAAGGCCAAGGCCCGGGCGACGTACGTGGGGTTGTCGTAACCCGAGAGCATCAACACCGGCAGCTTGGGGCGGCTTAGCTTGATGCGGCCCAGCGCGTTCAGGCCGTCGGCCTCGGCCATGCGAATATCGAGCAACACCACATCGAGCTTGTGATGCTCGGCCAGACGCACCGCCTCGTCGCCGGTCGCGGCCTCGGCCACGATCTCGATCTCGGTATCGCTTACCAGGCTTTTGAGGCCCGAGCGTACTACTTCATGGTCATCAGCAACAAGTAATCGAATCGACATCGCAGACACGCGCCGCGGAGGAGCGTTTCACGAAAAGCAAGAGAACAGGTAGGTTGGCAACGGGGCACCTCGCACCTCGGCCATTACGCGTTTTCCGGAATGGTGGCGGGAGTGTTCATTTTCTGTGCCCTTCAGGCAGGCTTCTTGACGATACACCGGACATCTTATCTATTTTACCCCCCTAAGGGTTGGCTCGGCCAGTTTTTTGGCGCCGCCCCATGCCCTCTCGGCTTGGTCGACGATCGAGCAGTTCATCGCAGCGAAGTTTAAAAATTAGCCGTATTCTTGACGCCGATAGCCCATGCGGTGCATCCTTAAGTTGACTTGAGCGTGCCGGAGCAGTTGATAATGCAGAAATCTTATCTTCGCCGTTTTTTTGGGGTAGCATATAGCTTGATCGGCTGCTTAGCGCCGCTGGCAGCCTCGGAACCGCTCAGTAGCTCGCCAGCGACCAGCGGCGCGGCACCGGCGGCTTCGATCGAAAAGCTGGTCGAGTCGGCGCGCCGATCGGTGGTGGTCATCCGTTTTCGCGGGCGCGACGGTAGCGGCGATGGCTTGGGCAGCGGCTTCATTGTAAAGCCTGACGGACTGATCGCCACCAATCTACACGTCATCGGCGAGGCCAGGCCCATTGCCGTCGAGACGTTCGGCGGCCGGCGATATGACGTCACCACCATCGAAGCCTCAGACCGCGAAGCCGATTTGGCGTTGCTGCGGATCGACGCGCAGGAACTGCCCGCCCTCGAACTGGGCGATTCCACCACGCTCAAGCAAGGTCAGAGCGTCGTGGCCTTAGGCAACCCACACGGGCTGACTCACAGCGTGGTCACCGGCGTCGTATCCGGCGAACGAACGATCGATGGCCAGGCGATGATCCAGTTGGCGATCCCGATTGAGCCGGGCAATAGCGGCGGCCCACTTTTAGATCGGGAGGGGCGCGTACATGGGTTGCTCACCATGAAGTCGCTGGTGACTGCTAATCTCGGCTTTGCCGTTCCCATCAATCGACTTAAGCTGCTGTTGGAAAAGCCTAATCCCGTGCCGATCGACCGCTGGCTGCTGTTCGGCGCGCTCGACGATCGGCAATGGACCCCCTTGTTTGGTGCGCGCTGGCGGCGGCGCGGCGGAAAAATCGTGGCCGAAGGTCCCGGCAATGGTTTTGGCGGTCGATCGCTTTGCCTTTCACGTCAAGATGTGCCCGAAACTCCTTATGAAGTCGCGGTCACGGTCCGACTGAACGACGAGGCGGGCGCCGCGGGCCTGGTGTTTGCCAGCGACGGCGGTGAAAAGCATTTCGGGTTTTATCCGAGCGCCGGCAAGTTGCGGCTGACACAGTTCGACGGCCCCGACGTCACCAGTTGGCAGGTGCTGGCCGAGCAACCAAGCGACCAGTATGTGCCAGGTGGTTGGAACAAGCTCAAGGTGCGCGTCGAACGTGAGCGAGTCGTCTGCTCAGTGAACGATCATCCCGTGATCGAGTCGACCCGCGCGCAGCCCAACCCTGGCCGCGTGGGACTGGCCAAATTCCGCGATACTCGGGCCGAATTCAAGGAGTTTGTGGTCGCCAGGCAACTGCCCGACCATCGACCCGACGAGGCATTGGTGCAGCGAGTCGATCAACTCTTGGCGGATCATGCTGAACAACTGTTCGACCCCGAGGTGATTCGGCAATGGTCGCCGGTCGATGCGAATTCGATCGTGGCTTTGCGCGATCGTGCGGCGCAACTTGACGGCCAGGCGGCGCAATTGCGCCGCCTGGCCGACACCCTTCACCAGCAAACGGTGCTAGCCGCGCTGGCCAAAGAGTTCGCGCGCGACGAGGCCGAAGTCGACTTAATCTATGCGGCGCTGCTCGTGGCGCGGCTCGATAACGACGAGCTGGACGTCGAGGCCTATCGTCAGCAGTTCGACCAGATGACCCACGAGCTGAAGGCTCGCCTGCCGGCCGACGCCGACGAAGCCGCCCGATTGGCCGCGCTCGACGAATATCTGTTTAAGCTGAACGGTTTTCACGGCAGCCGCACCGACTATTACAATCGCCGCAACAGCTATATCAACGAAGTGCTCGATGATCGCGAAGGGATTCCCATCACCCTGTCGCTGGTCTACATCGAGCTTGCTCGGCGACTGGGACTCGACGTGGTCGGCATCGGCCTGCCGGGTCATTTTGTGGTCGAATTCCGTCCGCGAGATTCGGCGCCGCGGGTCATCGACGTCTATGCGTCCGGCCAACCGCTCAGCCGAGAACAGGTCGCGGCGCGCGTGCTGGCAGCCACCGGGCAGCCCCTGGACGAGGCACAGCTTGCGCCCGTCAGCAAGCGCGCGATTGTGGTCCGGATGCTCGGTAATCTTCACTCGATCGCCGCCCGCGGCCAGGACATGCCCGGAGTGCTGCGTTATCTCGATGCCATCCTGGTCCTCACGCCCGAGTCGGCCGAAGACCGCATGTACCGCGCATTTTTTCGTTATCGCTCTGGGCAGGGCGCCTGGGCGCTGGAAGATCTGGATTGGCTGATCGCCAACGAACCGCCGGGCATCGAGCTGGACCGAGTGCGCGAGCTGCGCGACAGCATCACCGCGCGGAACGCGCAGCGCTGAGAGACGCGCGGCCGGCGATGACTGCCAGGTCGTCGAGCCAGGCTTCGATCCATGTCGACTGGTTGGCGTTGCGGTCAATGTGCGATAGCGCATCGAGCGAGCGTTCGGCGCAGGCGGCGGCCGTTTCGTCATCTGCCGGCCAGCGCGCCGCGGCGACATCAAGGATGCGCTTCAATTCGCCGTCGTCGGTGGTGGCGGCCCCGCTAATGGCACGCGCGAGTTGCCGATAGAATTCGGCGGCGAAAACGACCAGTTGCCTGGCCCGCGCGCGCCGCGGCGCGGCCTCTTTGCCTGCTTCGTCGACAAACGCCGCCACCGCCTTCGCCAGCCGCACACTATCGAGCCGCGGCTCGGCCAGCCGGCTGAGCAAGTCGCCGCGAAAACGCCATAAGTCGGCATCGGCCAGCTCGCGTGCTTTGGCCAGGCTGCCTTCGCTGTAAGCCGCCAGCCGCCGGGCTTCGGCGGCGTCGGTGGTCACTTGCTCTTGGAGCAGCAGGCGGGCCACCACCTCGGCCGGCAACGGGCGAAAGCGAATGATCTGCGAGCGCGAGCGAATGGTGGGTAGTTGCCGCTCACCGCTGGTCCCGATCAAAATCATCACCGAACGTGGCGGCGGCTCTTCCAGCGTCTTGAGCAGGCAATTGGCCCCTTCTTCGTTGAGCAGATCGGCATCGTCGATGATGGCGATCCGCCGGCCGCCCATGAATGGTTTCAGCGAGATATCGTGACAAAGTCCCTCGTGCATGCGCTTCTCGCCGCTGCCAATCAGCAGCTCCACTGGAATAAAGCTGCGATCGGTGGGCTTGCAAACGCGCAGCAGGTCGGGATGCGTGCCGGCCAGCGTCTGGACACAGCCGGCGCATTGACCGCAAGGATCGAGCCGCTCGGCGGGCCGCGTCTGGCACAACAACGCCTGCGCCAGCTTCTGCGCGAAGGTGTGTTTACCTACGCCCTCGGGTCCCACGAACAGATAGGTGCTCGCCAGCCGTCCGCGCTGCAGACTGACGCGAAACTGTTCGACGACGGCGTCGTGTCCTTCGATCCCTTGCCAGGCCATGGTGAACTGTCGCTGTAGGCGCCGCCGCTTGAACCCCTTTCTTTCGATAGCGTATCGCAAGGTGCGTGGGGTGAAAAGGGTGGTGTCCAGGTGTCCTGATCGTGTGTTGCTAGTCCACACTAACCCGAAGCGCAAGCGAGGAAGTGGCCCGATTTTGCCTCGCTTGCGCTTCGGGTTGGTGTGGTTCCTATTAGGACACTACTGTGGAAAGTGACTGCTTGACAAAGCTGGAGCGGTGCATCAAAACAGAACCATGCCACGACCTTCGAAACGCGACAGCGAAGAATCGGCCGAACCGCGGCGCGAGGCCGATGATGACAAATTTCTGGACGACGACGACTCGGCCCTCGACGCCGCCGACTCCGGCGCGCTGAGCGGCTCGCTCGAATCGCCCGAACTCGACGATGAATTCGACGAAGACGATTTCGACGATGATTTCGACGACGATTTTGAGCCGGAGCTCGACGACGAGTTGGACGAAGACCTCGGCGAGTTCGACGAACAAGTCGAAGGCGATGGCGCCGACGAAGCCGAGGACGACGACGACCTGCCGTTTGACGAAGATCTCTGACGTTTTTGCCGCCCCTTGTGGGGGCTCCGCCGATGCTCGACCTGGCAGGCCAAATCGACGAAGCCGTGGCGGTCATTCGCCAGCGTTGGCCCGAGCAGGCCCACGCCGGCATCATCCTGGGCACGGGGTTGGGTAGTCTGGCTCAATACATCGAATCCGAGGCCACGCTGGAATATGCGGCCATTCCTCATTTTCCGCGGGCCACCACCACCAGCCATGCGGGGCAACTTGTTTGCGGACGTTTGCAAGGATTGCCGGTCGTGGCCATGGAAGGCCGTTTTCACGCCTACGAGGGTTACACGCACCAGCAGATCACCTTTCCCGTACGAGTGATGAAGGCCCTGGGGGCGGGGCTGCTCATCGTCTCGAACGCCTGCGGCGGCATGAACCCGCACTACGCCTGCGGCGATGTGGTGGTGATCGACGATCACATCAACCTCATGGGCGGCAATCCGTTGATTGGCGTCAACGACGACCGGCTGGGGCCGCGGTTTCCCGATATGTGTTGGCCCTACGATCGCCCGCTCATCGAGCGGGCGTTGGAGATCGCTCGCCGCGAAAACTTCGCGGCCCATCGCGGCGTCTATGTGGCGGTCACCGGGCCGAATCTGGAAACGCGGGCCGAGTATCGCTTTCTGCGGCAGATCGGCGCCGACGTGGTGGGCATGTCGACGGTGCCGGAAGTCATCGTGGCCGTTCACAGCGGCATGCGCGTGCTGGGCTTGTCGATTGTGACCGACATGGGGTTGGCCGATGCACTGGCGCCGCACGACCTGAAGCACATTCTGGCGCACGCGGCCGCCGCTGAGCCCAAGCTGCGAAAGATCGTGCTGGGCATCTTGGCGCAGGAAGCATGCGCCTGCTGACCTACAACATTCACAAAGGCATCGGTGGACGCGATCGGCGCTATCGGCTGCAACGAGTGATCGATGTCATCGAGGCCGAAAACCCCGACTTGCTCTGCCTTCAAGAGGTCTGCCAAGAGGTCCGCCGCTGTAGTCTTGACGACCAGCCGCAATTGCTGGCCGATTATTTTCATCCCGCGGTGTCGCTCTATCAGCGGAACGTGCGCCGCAAAGTGGGTGGTTACGGCAACCTGATTCTTTCGCGCTGGCCGCTGGTGCGGCATCACCAGATTTCACTGCGTTGCGGTCAGCGCAAGCCGCGGGGCGCCCAGCTTGCCGTGGTGCAAACGCCCGAAGGCCCGCTGCACCTCGTCAATTGGCACCTGGGGCTGGCCGAGCAAGAGCGGCACTGGCAAGTGAATCACCTGCTGGAGCATGCCTTGTTTCGCGAATCACTCGCATTGCCCACGTTGATCGCGGGCGACACCAACGACTGGCGAAACACCCTGGCGCACGGCCCGTTTGCACGGCACGAGTTTCATACCACCACGGCGCCGCCTTCTCGATTTCGCACCTTCCCAGCTTGGTTGGCGTTAGGCTCGCTCGACAAAGCGTTTCATCGTGGGGCGATCGCCGTGCGGCACGCGCGGGTGGTTGCCACCCGGGCGGCGAAGCGGGCCAGCGACCATCTGCCGGTGATGATCGACTTTCATTTGCTGGGCTGACCAAGTTCTAGCGAGCGGCGGCCGCAGTCACCCGAATGTCGTCGAAAGAGATTTCGCCGGTCGCCCCAGCTAGGCCGATATAAAGCACGGCCACGCGGGCTTCCTCGGGCACGGGCAGCCGATCGCGCTTCTCGACCCAGTCGAACGTGCCCGTCCAAGGCCCGAGCGCCTCGCTTTCGATCGGCGCACGGTTTTCGTCGTAGAAGTTGAGAATCAGCCGCGGACGCTGGGCTGGGCGCAGTAAAGGCGGGCGAATGTCGCGGCCCCTCACCCAGACGCTGACCTCCAACTCACGGATCTTTCGGCCATCGACTCCGAAAGCTTGCAGAGCTTGCGAAAACTTGCCCGTCTCGCGGCTTGCGCAAGTCAGAAACTGCCGCCCCTCGGGCGCACGGTCGCTCTGCTCGAGCCGGCCTTGCCGCACGTAATACCAGCCATCGGGCACGCCGGCGATCAGCGTCGATCGCTCCATGCCGCCGTTGACCACCGCCGGATGCTCGGCATCGTATTGCACTTGCCGCAAGCTCTCGGCGGTGCCGGTCATCGGTACAAACATCGTCGCTTCGAGCGCCTCGCGCTTCAGCTTGCCGCGGACCTTCTGGTAGAGATACAGCACCTGCTGAAATCGCTGCCCAACCGGCACGATCATCCGACCTCCTTCGCGCAATTGATCGACCAGCGGCTGCGGGATGTTCTCGGGCGAGCAGGTGACAATGATCTTGTCGAACGGCGCCTTCTCGGGCCAGCCCAGATAGCCGTCGCCGATCTTGGTGTTGATGTTCTTGTAGTTCAGCCGGTTGAGCGTTTGCCGGGCACGAATGCCCAGCGGCTCCTGGATTTCGATGGTGTAGACCTCCTTGACCAACGGGCTGAGCACCGCTGCCTGGTAGCCGCTGCCAGTGCCGATTTCGAGCACGCGGTCGGTGGGCCGCGGGTCGAGCTGCTCGGTCATCGAAGCCACCACAAACGGCGGCGAAATCGTCTGCCCGTGACCGATGGGAATCGCCAT